>JBCDIQ010000289.1:0-7841 GCA_039024295.1 Bacteroidota bacterium
GTCCAATGGGATCGTAGAAGGCATCAACAACCGAATCAAAATGATCAAAAGAAGGGCATTTGGATTCCAAATCTTTGAGAGGTTTAGACTAAGAATTTTAGTCGAGTTCGCACAAATCCACTAGAAACGTAGATGAGCCAAGTCTTTTAACACATTCCATTGATCCTCTTGAAGTTTGTTTGGGAAGTAAGGATGAAAAAGTAGAACCCTGTAAATGCGAAAACCCCCAGAGCTAACTTTTCTGGGGGTTTATCAAACAAGCTGGATTTAGCGCTGTGCCACTGCACTTTCTTGCTCCAGTAGCTCCTTGAAGCGAGCCATTCCCAGGGCATTTGTTTCTGCCACCTGCTTGGGGACCCCAAAGAGCTTCATCATGAAGCGTTGAAATCCACTACAAGGCAGGGAGAAATGTTGGGTTACCACAATGCCATTGGGCGACTGATCAATTTGGTAGGTAAATACTGGGGACGCTTCAAAAGGAACTTCAATTTCGCATTCCATGCGAACGTAGGTGCCGCCAGTGGCTGCGACCAGGGTCTGCTGCCCCTTGCTCTTTTCGTCTACCCCTTCCCAATGAAAAACTGCGCCTACCTGGCCATCGGTTCCAGTTACGTGATTTTGCTGGTTGGGATCGGAAACAATGAAGGGAGACCATTCAGGGAATCGCTTTAGGCTGGTGAGCAGTTCAAATGCTTCCTCAGGAGTTGCGTGGATAGATGCTGTGGTTGTGATATCGATTGTTTTCTGAGCCAGAGCAGGAACTGCTATGAATTGGAATACTAAAAAGCAAGCGATGGTTAGGGGAAGGTAAGTCGTCATGATAATATCGGTTTAATGGTGATTTTTTATTGAATTCACCTTCACGACGAACGGGAAAAAAGAAATTGGACAGAGGAGAGAAAAAAATGTAACATTTTTTCAAGATATATGCTGAAAAGTGTGTCCTGGGCAAGTTCGGCCTTCCGGTCAAATCGCCTAATCCTGTCCGCTCATCCTCAAAACCTATCCGTTTAATAGCTAAAAATCTCCCCCCTATTGCTCCCGAAAAGGAAATCCGGTATTTTGAGCTTTTAACTTTCATCTCAACCCATGTTTGCCTCCATGAATTTTCAAAAACTTGCCAGTTTTATGTTGTGCTGGGTAGTGCTATTTGCATGTACCTCTCCTCAAAAAGAAGAAACGGTTGAAGAACGAATTACTCGGCTTGAAGCTGAATACAAAGAACTCAGTGGCGCCAAGGGGACAGATTTAGAAATAGAAAAAATCCAGGGCGTTATGGGAGGTTTGGTGACGGCTTACCTGGAATTTGTAGACGCTTCTCCCAACGCAGCTGAGGCCAGCGAGCGGTTGTTTAAAGCAGGAGAGTTGTACTATGCAAATCTCCAGGAACCTCAAAAAGGAATAGAATTATTCGATCGCTTGCTCGTTAATTATCCGAAGAGCGACCGTGCGCCTGATGCGTTGTTTCAACAGGCTTATATTTACCACAATCATTTGAAAGATAATGAGCAAGCAGAGGCGCAGTATCGCAAATTTTTGGAACTGTATCCCGATCATGACCTGGCCCCTTATGCACAGTTTGAGATTGATAACCTCGGGGTACCTCCCAATGAGCTCTTGAAAAAAATTCAACAACAGGACAGCCTCCGAAAAGCGACAGATTCCTAAACGAAGAATTCTACCCTCATGAAATATATCTCTCTTAGATTTCTCTGTGTCCCAGTGATTGCCCTGCTTCTTGGGGGCTGTGACAATGACCCTGGCTTTGAACCAATCAACCAGGAGCGCACCTTTTTACATATCCTGAACACGTATTCTGGCATTGAGTCGCTGGATTTGTACACAGAATCTCTTGAAACCAACCGTCTGTTTGCAGGAAATGTATCTTTCATGGAAGGCTGGCCCGAAGGAGGCTATGCCACCCTGCTAACCGCCCCCAATCCTGACAGCATCAGTGGAGAAGGAGGGGTTACCATCCGGGTAATGCATCGTCGTCCTGATACTGCCCTGATTGATCCTCAAACGCTGATCCTGAATCCGCGATTATATTCTACTATTGCAGTTATTGACAGCTTTGGAAAGGCTCAACTTGTCAAAACCATAGATATTTTCAATCCTCCTGGTGATTCTTTGGCGAATTTGAGGTTCATGAACCTCAATTTTGATTTCCTGTCGGTTACGCTTAGAAACCCCGATAGCACCATTTTGGTTCCCGGATTGAACTTTTTGAATTACTCCTCCTTTGAAAATGTACCCATTGGTACCTACGATTTTGAGTTTGTGAATTCGCTCAATGAGCAGGTAATCGAAACCCTTCCACAAGTGGAAATAGAAGAGGGAAAGACCTACAATTTTTATTTTGCTTCTGAGCAGGGACTTCCTACAGCGAACGTTGAGACCTTAGAAATTGTCATCATCGATTAAACGTACCGCATGCCATTTTCTTCTGGGGTGATAAGGACAGGTTTATGGATTGGACTCATCTTGACCTCTCTGAGTAGTGTATCTGGGCAAGGGCTTTTAAGGTATGAGTCTCTCACCGGACATGTTGAGGCAGGGGTTTCATTCCTTGACCTGGATAAGGTCAACGAAGTGATGGACGGGGATGGGTTTTTGCAATTTCCCAGCACTTATTTTGCATTTGGAGGTGGCATTACCAGGTTGAACAATAAGCTGATTTATGGAGGAAGTGCCTATGGCTACATGACGGCTCAACCTGGATTTGTACAGAACCTGCCTCGGTTGGCCACGCTCCACTTTCATTATGCTAACCTAAAGATTGGCTATCTGGCTTATCTGGAAGCTACCAATCCCGAACAGCCCATTATGGTTTATCCTACTTTGGGTGTGGGAGGCGGACTTGCTCGCTTGCGTACCAGTCCCGATAGCTTGGCGAACTATACCCCGTACACCACTTTTGGGATAAATGTAGATGCTGCGATTCATGTTGATTTTTATGTGCCCCTTCAACGGGTAAGGGAAGAAAGTCGGCCTGCGGTGATGAAACTAGGCCTTCAAGTAGGTTACCTATTTTCTGCTTCTAGTGGGTGGGTGATAGACGATTATCCTTCTGATCCTGATATTCCTCTTGCACCTGGTGGTCTATACATTCGGGCGGTTTTGGGAATGGGTAACCTCAAACAGAAATAATGACCCCGCTACGGATCCTCCATACTGCGGATTGGCACTTAGGCAAACGCCTGGACCATATTTCCCGCCTGCCGGAGCAGCACCAAGTGCTTGACGAAATGGTTGAGCTTGCCGAACGAGAAGAGGTGGACATCATCCTGGTGGCCGGAGATCTGTTTGATCATGCGAATCCCAGCATTGAGGCAATTGAATTGCTGTACAAAACCCTGAAACGCCTTTCTTCAAATGGGCACCGACTGGTTGTTGGCATAGCTGGGAACCATGATGCTCCTGACCGAATCCAAGCACCTGATCCATTGGCACGCGACAATGGCATCCTTTTGCTCGGGTATCCTGAATCCGTATTGCGTTCAGGTGAACTTCCCGGGGGATGGGCCATCCGCCACTCGGTTCCAGGCTATGCCGAAATTACTAGCCCGAGGCACCCGTTCCCGTTTCGGCTGCTGGCTACTCCCTATGCAAATGCCCTAAGGCTGAAGAAATTCTTACCACCGGATGATGAAGGGGCCGAGTTGCGAGAATTGCTGGCTACCCACTGGCAAAATCTGGCTGCAACCTATTTGGACGAAGCTGGGGCAAATGTGTTGATGACCCATCTGTTTTTCATGCGGAAGGGAGAAGCAAAAGAGGAAGAATCCGACGATGAAAGGAGCATCCTGACCGTTGGTGGTGCCCAAGAAGTTTTTACAGAAAACCTGCCAGCTCAACTTCAGTACGCTGCGCTGGGGCATCTTCACCGAGCACATTTTGTGCAGGAAGGGCCGTTTCCTGTGGCTTACAGTGGAAGCATTTTGTCTTACAGCATGAGTGAGGCGGGGCAGCAAAAAAGTTGCTACGTGGTGGAAGTTGCTCCCGGAAAAGAGGCGCAGGTAAAAAAAATCCCTTTGTCTCGCGGCAAGACGTTACATCGAAAAAAATTTGATGGGGTGTCAGCTGCAGTAGAATGGCTCCAACAACATCCGGACACCCTGGTAGAATTAACCCTAAACCTGCCAACCTACCTGAGCGCAAAGGAACGAAAGCTATTGTATGAAGCCCATGATGGCATCGTGACCATCATTCCCTTTGTTCAGCAAGATGAAGATGGTGCTCCTGCAAACACCCGGCAGGTAGATCTTTCCCAAGACATTGAAGTGCTTTTCCAAGGATATTTTCAGCAAAAATACCAACAAGCCCCTCATGAAGAGGTTATGAAACTGTTTCAGGAGATCCTGAGTGAGCCAGACTGACCCCCATTAACCCTTCCCTTTGAAACATCTTGTTACCCGTTTCCTCTGTTTGTTATTTCCTAGCCTCATGGTGAAAATGGCCTATCGCCTGCTCACCAGCCCGCAAGTCCACAAACTTCGCCCGCATGAGGAGGAGGTGCTGGCTACCGCATCTAAAAGGCGCATAGCCTACCAAGACTTCGATATTCAACTGTACGAATGGCCTGGAGAAGGAGAAAAGGTTTTGCTGGTCCATGGATGGGAAGGGCAGGCCGGAAATTTTGCTGAGATCATTGAAGCATTGCAGGCCTCAAATTTCCATGTCCTGGCATTTGACGCTCCTTCACACGGGATGAGCAGCAAAGGGGCCACGAGCTTATTTGAATTTCGAGAACTCACGGGACATTTGATTTCAGATTTTCAGACTAGCTACCTGGTTAGCCATTCCTTCGGGGGCGTTGCAACCACTTCGGGCTTATATGAATTGGGAGATTACCCGATCGAGGCTTATGTGTTATTGACCACTCCTGATACCTTCCAGGAAAGAATCGACTCCGTTTCCATGCAAGCTGGAATTGCCGATAACGTAAAGCAGCGTCTGATCCGAATCATGGAAGCAGAAGCGGGACAACCCATTGAAGAACTGGGGGTAAGTAAACTCGTTCCCTTTCTAAAAGTAAAACGTGTGCTGATTTTACACGACCTAAACGATCGGGTGATTCCCATATCCCAGGCACAACAAGTAGCTGGCAATTGGCCTGTTGCTCGCCTTGAAGTCATCGAAGGAACCGGACATTTTCGGATATTGAGAACGCCGGAAGTTATTCAACGGGCGGTTGATTTTTTGAAAGCAGAGCCATGAGGGAGCATTACCTGTATCCTTTTCTTCCGGTGCTTAGCACCCTTCCCGCTTCTGGTCCCAGGTTGAAGATCAGGTCAAGGATGGACAGATTGGGCACAAATTCATCAAATACCTGGGTATAGGGAGTTGGCATAAATCCTGCTGGTAATTCCTCTGGTTGGCTCCCGAAGGCAGTTCGAAGGTCGTGGTAAGTATCCACTTGTTCATTCAGCGATGTTAGAAAACGAATTTCTGACTTCTGGCCAAGCCAGCCTAGCACAAGTCGCAGGAGCGAATCGTTCCACTCCCACAACAGCTCGGGAGGGTTTTGGTATCGAACTGCTAAATCTGGCGCATAGTACTCAAAATAGGGAGAATTTTGATAAGCAAACCGGATACTTCGCCAGTGGTTCTGAGGCCACTTCTCCTGAAAAGTGATGCGCTTTTCGAGAATGGGTGCATGGCGGTTCCGCCGCTCAACGGGAAGGCTAAGCAATAAAGGACCTGGTGCCTGCCTGATGAATGTTCGGCTAAAGTACTGCTGCTTTTGGTAGGGCATGGATACATCCAGGTACAGGGCGGGCTGCTTCCATGCCGCCACAAACCAAGACACGGTTGGTAGGTAATACAGTGGGAGAATGGGCGGGCGGGTATTCACGTATTAGGAAGTTATCATGCGAAAATACACAGGTTTTGGGAATGAAAGGAATTCCTAGGGATAGCCGGACCTGGCCTTATCCTGCTCAAAACTGTGTAACCATCAGGCCTTTCTGTCGTTGTGATTAGTAGAAGAAATGTTCAAATTGAAAGTTAATTTGCCAATAAAACGGCATTTTTTCTTTAAGACCACTCCACGATGAAAAAAATTCTCTTCCTTCCCCTGTTGCTCCCATTGCTCCTCCAACTCGGTCATGCGAAAGAGGTGGAGGCAATTTTGGATCTCTGTCGTTTTCAGGATCCTTCTGGTGCCCCATATCTTGAGGTATACCTCTCTGTAGATGGAACCTCTGTGATGTATCAAAAAGAAAAAGAGGGGTATCAGGCTTCAGTGAAAGTCGACTTGAAATTGTACCGGGTAACTGGAGTGGATACAACCCTGACATATGAAAATGTCTACAATTTATTGAGCCAGGTATTACCAGATACCACCCGAGAGCGACAACGGCAAGCATTTTTGGACATGAAACGGATCATGCCGGAAGGTGGAACTCAGTATGTTCTAAAAGCTTACTTTGAGGACAATTACAATGCAGAGGGCAGCCCGATGTTGATTCAGCGTGAGATAAATTTTTCCAATGAAAATAAGGAATCCTTTGCCGTGAGTGATTTAGAGTTTGTGGCTTCGATCACCAAAACAGACCAGTCAAATGTGTTTGTGAAAAATGGGTATCAAATCGTGCCATTTGTTTCCAATGCAGCCTACATTAACCAGAATAAACTCCAGTGGTATCAGGAAATATATCGGTCAGATACCAAGTTCGAAGAGCCGTATTATGCCCAGGCTGTGATCCTAAAAGAAGAAAAACCCCTGATGGCCTACGACCTGATTCGGAAAAAGAACCCCGGTCCAATTGGAGTCTTTTCAGGCACCTTCGATATTTCTCGTCTTCCCTCTCAGTCCTATAAGCTCAGGGTGACGTATTTCTCCAAGCCGGGCAGCGAGGATACGTATACCCACATCGAGAAATTTTTTGTCTTCAACAGCAAGGTAGACCCTGATGAGGCCCAGGTTTATGTTTCTGATGCCAGCAAGGATTTATTTTCCACGTATACAGAGGAAGAATTGGACTATTACCTGAAAACCCTGATTCATATTAGCACAGAACAGGAAATCCGCCTCATGCGTGCGCTCGGGAATAAAGAGGATAAGGGAGCCTACCTGGCAAGTTTTTGGGAGAAGCGAGCCCAGGAAGGAAAAACTGCCACAGCTCTGTGGAATGGGTATGTTAAAGCAATAGAATATACCAACGAACAGTTCAAGTCCACCTTGCGTGATGGATGGGAAACCGACAGGGGGCGTGTATTCCTGACTTATGGCATTCCAAGTGATGTGGAGCGATTCCCCGCTGAAAGTATGAGGCTCCCCCACGAAATATGGAAGTATGATCGGTTAGGGGCGCAAAGCCAAATATTATTTGTCTTCCTTGACACTGACCTTGCGACGAATGAATACCAGCTCATTCATTCCAATAAATATGGTGAGATCCAGAACTGGGGTTGGCAACAGATGCTCTTCAGCGGAGACACCCAGAACCCGGTTGATCCTATCAACAGGGACGTATACGAAGAAAACCGGGTAGTCAGACCTGGAAATTAATGATGGCTCGGCCCCTACTCTGATTCTCGGGACAAAAACCTTTTTTTCCTCCGGTAAGGAAATACGTCTACGATTTCTCCGCGTCGTTGCTTGTCTTGCATTTCCCTCCAGAAGGTCACGTCGAAGATATCTCCGTGTATCTCCAAAAACATTTGCCGCACCTCTTTTCTTCCAATCAAAAACCGCCGAAACTCTTCTGGGAAAATGTCATTTTCACCCACCGAAAACCAGGCACCGGCAGCATATTCATCCTCGTCATCCCGGGGTTCCGGAATCCGCCGAAAATTACATTCTGTCAAAAAACAGATTTCATCGTAGTCGTAGA
>JBCDIQ010000290.1:0-7825 GCA_039024295.1 Bacteroidota bacterium
ATCCGGTGCTGGCGGCCACGGCGGTGAAGGACTTTGACGAGGCCCTGCACCGCGCGCTGCAGTTCGCGTTCCGCAAGACGGTGGGCCAGCGCACGCTGGCCTCATCCAGGAAACCTTTCTCAAAGCTATCGCCAACAGAGACAAGTTCACAGATGGTACCAACCTTAAAGCTTGGTTATACACCATCATGAAAAATACCTTTATCACCAACTACCACCGAGTGGTAAAGCGTAAAACTTTCATAGATACCACTGATAACTTGCATTTCATCAATTCATCTACGCATGTGACCGATAATAAGGCAGGTACAAAGTTGGTAATGGATGAAATTCAATCTGCAATCGAAGACTTAAATTACGAGTACAAAACTCCTTTTTTAATGCATTTCAAAGGGTATAAATACCACGAGATTGCTGAAATCTTGAACATACCCATTGGTACTGTCAAAAACAGGATTCACATTGCGAGAAAGGAGCTTAAAGAAAAGCTCAACACTTATGCGAAGTGAGTTACTTCAACAAGAAGTTATTTTTGTCTAAAAAACAGCAGAGGTAAATAAACAAAAAAGCTGGTTAGCCGTTTGAATGATACTTGAACAACGGAAAAACCAGTGAACACAAAATACAATACTTGGACTGATTAGAAGTAAAGGAGTTCCCTTTTTGGGTACTCCTTTTTTTATTCCCCTTGGGCAAGAGGAGAACATTCTCCGCAATCCAAACCAAGGATTGATTTCGTACCTACAATCGAACCCTAAATCAGAACCATCATGCAACTTTATCAAGACACATGCATGAAGTGCTCGCGCATTATCACCCAATCGTACAGTACTTCATTTACCTTGGGGATAAAAACCCTGGCCCGCCGGTATCAATTGCCCATTTACGCCATTTACGGGTATGTCCGTTATGCAGACGAAATCGTAGATACTTTTCACGATTTCGATAAGAAAGGTCTTCTGAACCAGTTTCGGGAAGATACCTATATGTCTATTCAGGCAGGGATTAGCATGAACCCGGTTCTCCATGCTTTTCAAGCGGTAGTAAGACAGTATCACATCGAGCATGAGCTGATTGAGGCTTTTCTCAAAAGCATGGAAATGGACTTGTATAGCACCGAACATGACGCTGCTTCCTATGACACCTACATCTATGGTTCAGCTGAAGTGGTAGGCTTAATGTGTTTGCGGGTTTTTTGTAATGGAGATTTAGAGATGTACGATCGGTTAAAAGCTCCAGCGCAGGACTTGGGCAAGGCTTTCCAGAAGGTAAACTTCCTGAGAGACATGAAAGCTGATTTTCAGGAGCGTGGCCGCGTATATTTCCCAGGAGTTGATTTTACCTATTTCAACAATGACGTCAAGCGTGAAATTGAGGCAGACATTGAGAAAGATTTCAATCATGCCTATCAGGGAATCATACAACTTCCTCAAGGGGCTCGTATGGGGGTATACCTGGCATACATTTACTACAGGAAGCTGTTTCAAAAAATAAAGCGTTTGCCAGCCTCTAAGGTGCAAGAAGAAAGAATCCGTGTTCCGGACGGACGGAAGTTTGCCCTGTTGGTACAAACCTATTTTCGCCATCAGCTGAATTTCCTCTAGTTCATGCAGGACACGGAGTATATCGAATCACTGGTTAAGCTTAGGGAGCTTTACAAAGAAGCTGTAGGCTCCCCCAGTTCTGCGCGTAAGCTGTGGAAGAAGCCTTTGCCATTTGATCCTGACCATCCGATGATTACCCCCTATCGGGCATGCGCCAGGGCGTTAATGGCCTTGCACAGCTGGAATCCATTTGAAAAGCTTCAGTTTCTAAATGAGTCAATGTCTTTGTTTCAACAAGCAGTTACCCAACAGCCTCGAAATCCAGAGATTAGGTTTTTGAGGTTTTCGATTCAGCATAACATGCCTGCGTTTTTGCTCAGTAACGGAGACTATAAGGCTGAAGATAAACAGGTCTTTTTAGACGAATTTGAACATTATCCTGACTATTACCTGGAAGACTATGCACCAGAAATGGTCGATTTTTTTGAGAAAAGCAAGTACTGTACACCTGATGAAATTGAACATCTTCATCAAGCCCTTGCCCTTCACTCCTAAATGATCATGATGGAATTTGATCCCTCTTACACCTATTTGGCATTAAATATAGGAACCCTTCTGGGGCCCTTTGTGCTCTCCTTTGATAAAAAAGTTGCGTTTTGGAAGGAATGGGGAGCCATTTTACCCGGGCTATTGTTTACGGCATTCGTTTTCATCGTATGGGATGTGTGGTTCACAGATATGGGAGTATGGAGTTTCAACCCTGATTACTTGGTAGGTATTTATTTTCTAGGCCTCCCGTTGGAAGAGTGGTTGTTTTTCTTCACCGTACCTTATGCTTGTGTCTTTATTTACGCCTGCTGGCGGGCCTATGTTCCCCGAGATTACTGGAAGTCGGTTTCCCGCCAAATCGCGTGGGGCGTAGTGGCTTTTTCTTTGGTATTAGGCTTGATCATGTGGGACCATTGGTACACAGCTGTCACTTGTCTGTTGCTGGCTCTTTGGATGACGTTGAGCCTTACCGTTCTCAGATTTTCTCACTTTGGCCATTTTTTTCAAGCATATCTTATCAGTATCGTTCCGTTTTTTATGGTGAATGGTGTGCTTACAGCTCTTCCGGTAGTTGCTTATAACGACCTGGAAAACCTCGGTTTTCGTTTCGGCACCATTCCTGCCGACGACACCTTGTATTGTATGTTGCTTCTTTTAATGAACATAACCATTTACGAAGCAGTTAAAGAACGAAGAAGTCGTGTTATCCTCTCAACCAATCAACACTATGTACAACCTTAAGGTATCCATTGACACCCGTTCCGGCTTTTGCTTTGGGGTAGTCTTTGCCATTGAGATGGCTGAAGATATCCTCCGGGAACATGGCAAGCTGTACTGCCTGGGAGACATCGTACACAATGATATGGAGGTGGACCGCCTCAAAAAGATGGGGCTTGAAATTATCTCCCACCAAGAATTGGAAAATATTCATGACGCCAAGGTTTTGATTCGGGCCCATGGAGAACCTCCCGCAACCTACCTTACCGCCATTGAGAATAACCTGGAGTTGATTGATGCTTCATGCCCTGTGGTGTTGAAACTTCAGAACCGAATTCGAAATTCTCATGAAAATGAGGAGAATATCCTGATCTATGGCAAGAAAGACCATGCGGAGGTCATTGCCCTGAAAGGACAGACAGAAGAGAAAGCGACCGTTTTCATGGATGTGCAGGAGCTTGAAATGGAAAAGTTGCCTCAGGAAGTGACGCTGTACAGCCAAACTACCAAGAGCAAGCAAAAATTCTATGACATTGCCAAGGATCTACGGGCTGCTGGAAAAGAAGTAAAAGTCCACGACACCATTTGTCGCCAGGTATCGAATCGCGAGGAAGAACTGCGTGACTTCGCCCGGCACCATGACAAAGTAGTGTTTGTAGCCGGCAGAAAGTCTTCAAATGGTCGTATGCTCTACAAAATTTGCAAAGAAGTCAATCCCGGAACCCATTTTGTCTCCAACCTAGAGGAACTTGAACAGGCATGGTTTGCTCCTGGAGAAACAGTAGGCGTGTGTGGTGCGACCAGTACGCCTCAATGGCTCATGGAAGAAGTAAAAGCAAGCCTGGAAAAATTTTAATGTTAGAGGCCTGATGTTGTCATTTCTTCGCAATTTTGCTTAGTTCAACTGTATCATATCTTGATTAGAAAGGTTTTACTCAATCAGCAGCTTGTCCACAAAGGCGTTTACATCGCTTTGTTGATCATGGCATGCTGGGCAGGGCTATTGGTCTTTTCGCTTAGCCTGGAAATTGATTATCGAAACCCGCTGACTTATGTCCTGGTGATCCTGCAGGCGCACTTGTACACGGGCCTTTTTATCACGGCCCACGATGCCATGCACGGCGTGGTGGCTCCGGGCAATACAAAATTGAACCACGCTTTGGGCAGAATATCATCCACATTGTTCATGTTCAACGATTACAGCATCTTGCTGCCCAAACACCATGAACACCATCGATTTGTGGCCTCAGAGGATGACCCCGACTACCACGGTGGTAACCCCAACTTCTTTTTGTGGTTTTTCAAATTTGCCTGGGAATATGTGAGGATCAAGCAAATCTTATTTGCTGCAATTTCCTATAACCTCTTAAAACTGGTGCTGCCTATGGAAAACCTGATCCTGTTTTGGATAGTCCCTTCCTTCCTGAGCATGATGCAACTGTTTTATTTCGGTACGTACCTTCCTCATCGCGGAGAGCATGAGGCGGGTAATCGGCATAGGTCCAGGTCCCAAAAGGTAAATCACCTATGGGCCTTTATCAGCTGTTATTTCTTTGGGTATCACTACGAGCACCACGAATCACCAGCCACGCCCTGGTGGTTGCTTTGGCACAGAAAAGAAGAACGCACCGCTCAGGGCCTTATTTAACGCCTAATTTGTGCTCTTCCAACATCTCCATGGTGACATATTTTAAAGCAGACACATGTGTTGCACTCAGGTTAACGGGAGGTGCAACACCCGCCTTATATGCCTCACGCCAGCGAAGTGCGCACAGGCACCAGCAATCTCCAGGTTTCAACCCGGGGAAAGAATAGTGGGGAATAGGTGTACTTAAGTCATTTCCTCGACTTTTGGTAAAGGTGAGAAACTCCTCTGTCATGCGGGCACATACCACATGGCTTCCCCGATCTTCAGGGCCTGTTCTACAAAATCCATCCCGGTAAAACCCGGTCACTGGATCTGTGCAGCAAGAAGCCAAAGGTTCACCATGCACATTTAACGCAGTATATTCTGGGGAATCAGCAAATGTGGCCATAAGAAAAATGAGTAGGGAATAAGTTAACGACATATCAGGTTAACCAAAATTAGCAAATTGACTTCAATACATTGTTTGTGTTAAAGCCAGAAACTCCGTGAAATGTTGAAGCCAAAGCGAAAATTTCCGCCCTCCCATGGAGAGGCAGTTTCGCGAAGCACAAAGGCCTCATTGATGGCAAAGCTGTTGGTGAAGTACATCTGAAATACGTGCCCGCCTGTTTCTACATCAAATCCCAGGCTTAGGGTATTGTACAAATCCTGGCGGTTGGGGGCATAATCATTGATCCGCCATGCATATTCCGCAGTAATAGCCGTACGCTTGGTTAGCTTGGCCCGGCCGCTCGTCACCAAGGCAAACAGGCTATTATCGTCTTCGTTCTCATCCACAAGGTTGTAATGGGCGTAGGTAGGGGCAATTTGCAGGGAGAAGCGTTCAGAAAATTTCCGTGCGATCATGATTTGGGTCACATAGGCCATCCGGTTTGCAAAGTTGTCAAATACACCTGTTTCAAATCCTGGACGGATAGGGCGGTTTTCCAACGTCACAATGTTTGCTTCAACAAAAGCAGCCATACTTATTGGCATGCTGTTATCTTGTTTTTGGCTAAGGAACCGGTACTTGGCGTATAAGTCGTAGACTTTGTTCTGAGAGGTTCGTCCTACGCCAAACTGGAAATAGTCACTTGGACTGTAATCCAACGCAAGTCGCACGTTGGCAGGGCCATCAATCCCATAAAAGCCGTTTAGCCCAGAGTTTACGGGGCCAAAATGGTGGGTGATGCGAAAGCCCAAAGACCTTTTTCCAAGGGTTTCAATGGTGTGGAAGTTTACTACTTTTCCGCTTTTAAAGGTGGCAATCACCCGTTCATCATCCCTCCCGTCAGAAGGTTCTTCCGTATCTTCTAGCCCTTCCAGCATAGAAAAGGGATCTTCTTCCGTAGTGGTAGAGTCCGTGGGCTGCTGGCCGAAAAGAGGGGCCAGCAACATGCACATGCAAATGAAGCAAATGAATTTTTTCATGAGACCAATGGTAAGCTTTGTGTAGGATTGGGGGAGGGTTATGGAGCAGCACCTGCATTGAACCAAGCCTGAACCTGAGCTACTTCGCAGGAGTCCATTTGATTGCCGTTAGGGGGCATATTCTTTGCCATACTAGCATTCTCATACTTAATGGCGCGGAAAAAACGCTGTTCCCGCTGGGTGATTTCATCAACTACTGCATCGTAGGAATCCAGTAGTATCCCCGCACGGGCAGCACCTGTCTGGTGGCAGCCAACGCACCCGTAAGTTTGCATCAGGTCACTAACTTCCCCACTGTAAGTAACTGTTAGAGTATCGCAAAGGGCTACAGCAGGATCCTTATCTATTTCCTCCTGAATGATATCCTCCCGGTTGTTATAGGAGCAGGCAACTGATAAAGTGATAACTGCAAGTAGCAATGCGCTCTTGAAGTAATGTTTCATAGGACATTGAGATTTGGACGAGAGACATTTTGCTTTTCTAACGTTCAAATGATGAAAAAGCATTGTGGTCTTCTCCTAACCTCAAAGAGTTCCTGCTTGTTTTTATATAGCAGTGTTAGAATAGGTGATAGGTCCAGCTATCACCTTTAGGGTCAGCCTTACCAGTTTACCGCTTGGATGCCAATCAGGCTCTGGCCGTTGAAGGCGCGAATGTAGTAACGTCCACTAGCCAGGTGCGCCGGTCGATCTACCCTTACCTCTTGGCCATAGGAAGAAATAGCTTTCTTCCAGATCAATCGTCCTTGTATATCTCTCACTTCCAGCTTATAAATGCCCTGCTTAGCTTGAGGAAAATTCAGTTTTACCCCACCATTATGCGTAGGTTGGAACTCAACAGTTTTAAATGTTGCGGCTTGTCCTGTATCTGTGGCTTGGTGGATGGTTATGTTCTTAGGATTGAGGATGGGGATGTCAAATTTAATGAAAGCCTTTCTTGTCAGGGTATCCTTACAGCCTACCCGATTCTCTACGATCAAAGTTACATCGTAATGGCCAGGATGAGCGTAGTGAAACGCTGGATTGTGGATGGGGGAAGTTTGTCCTGCCCCAGAATACCAGGTCCATTGTTTTAAACGTGAGACTGAATAGGTCCTGTTCTGAAACCTGACCGTTCCGCTTCTGTAAAGATGGGTTTTGTCTGAGGAGAAATCTATGTGCGGGGCACTTTTTACGTTTGCGAACCGAGTGCGGCTGAAAGCACCTATACATCCATTGGTGTCTGTGACACTCAACCCAACATCGTATGCACCCATGAATTTATAGGCGTGTCTGGGGTGACGCTTATTCGAAAATGTTCCGTCTCCAAAGGTCCAATAATAGGATACGGTTGAGTCAGGACTTGCCTCGATAAACTGTATTTCTCGGTTTTCGCATTGGGTTCGGGCAGGGGAGGTGAAATATGCCTGAGGGGAAGGACGGACTTCAACCTGTTTTTGAATTTCATGGTAGCAGCCATCAGTTGAAGTCACCCTTAATTTTACCTGATAAGTCCCCGGAAAGTTAAAGGTGTAAGTAGGGTGTTGGGTGGTATCGGTGTTGCCATTGCCAAAATCCCAGTCCCATCTGGCGAGGTTTCCCGAACCATGACTTGATTGGTCAGAGAGATGAAGCGCAAAGGGGGCACATCCCTTGGCACCACTCATCATAAATCCTGCCTTGGGGGGAAACCCTACCCAAACAAGTCCGTGCTTTATAATAGAGTCCTCCTGTCCTGCTTGGTTTGCTACCTTGAGGCGGACGCTGTACAAACCAGGGTTTTTGTAGGTATGCTGAGGGTTTTGTACGGTTGCCCCAGTGCTGTCACCAAAATCCCAGGTCCATCCGGTTAATGAGGAATCTGAGAGGCTGGAATCCTGGAAGTTCACTACCAATCCAGGGCAGCCCATTGGTTGAGAGTAACTGAAATCCGCTTGTAAAACAGGGGGCACTTGAGCAATCAGGGACTTTCCGTAAAGA
>JBCDIQ010000291.1:0-7800 GCA_039024295.1 Bacteroidota bacterium
CCCATTGAAAATACGGTATAATAGGCCAATGAGGCAGACAAGCCAAATAGGTTATCTTCGGATACCTTATTGGCCGTCATCAACATGATGTCTTTTACTTTTTTGAGCTTCATATCAAGACGTGTAGACTTTGTGAAGACCATTCTTGATAATTTCTCTGGGGAGTACGCCATACTCATTCCGAAAGCGATTGGAGAAGTGACTTGCATTTGAATAGCCGACCTCTTCTGCAACCTCTTTGATACTCATGGTATTGCTCAAGAGCAGGTGGCGAGCAGCCTCCATTCGCTTCTTTCGTATGTACTTTCCAATGGTAAATTGGTAGACCAATTTGAATCCCCGCTTTAGCTTGGATTCGTTCAGACCAACCAGTTTGGCCATGTCAGGTATGGTTGGAACTTCCTGGAGGTCGTCAACTATAATCTGCGTCACCTGCTGAATTTGCGCTAAATCATATTCAGAGAGGGTAAAGTCTCCTTTGTAGGCATCTTCGACATCTTGAAAATGCCTGATGTGAATGGCCATCTGCTCAATCGTCTTACTCTCTAGGAATTTCTTTCTGGCCACCCCTTCATAACGGGGAGAGAAAATTTCCCTGGCATTTTCCCCTAGCTCTATCCCGTATTTTCCCATGCGCAGGATCTGCTCATCGCCCTTTGTATCTCGCAAAATATCAGCAAGGTTATCCGGCATGTCTTTTAAGTCGCATTTTACTTTTTCGTAATAATCTTTTCGATCTATTTCCAACATAACCCATCTCACCAACGTGTCCGCAGGAAAGATGAGTTCCATGATTTTATTTTTAGGCAATGCACATATGTTCCCGACAACTGGATTCAACTCATAAAAGGATTCTGATGCTGGCAGTTGCTGAATCACCTTTCCTTTTACGCAGGTGAAAAAACGAACAGGAGCGACCTTTTCTGTTTTGTATACCATCTTGATAGGCTGCTTAAATGTCGCTTCAAGGGTGAAAAGGCCCAGTCCATTTGGAAAGTTAATTCCCCGGAATGTTCCCTGTCCAATTTCACTGGGAAGAGGAAGGATACTTTCATCACATACCACTTGAAAGCCTACTGCGTCAAGCTGTTTTGCAATTCCTTCTATTGCTTTTTGTTGATCAAGGTAGTGTATGTTTAGGATTATTTGTTTCATGATTTTATGGCATAAAAAATTAGGTGCTTGCTGTTAGCAAGCACCTTAGGATTGGGAAGAAAGATGCTGCTTATATCAGCTAATTATTTTTTTGCCTTTTTTTATCTCTACTTTTTAATTGTCGCCATATCCATTTTGATATTGCTTTTCAAATTGGTCATCATTTCTTTCTCCGGAATTATCAGAATTGTTCTTGCTTCGATTTTTTTGATATAAAGTACTGTCTTTCAGCATTTCTTTAAAGGTTTCTCCTCCCTTAATACCAAAATCCAATGTACGGATAGGGAAAGGAATTGTAATACCAGCTTCATCAAATGCAGACTTCACATTCATGATCCCATCACTCAAACCTCGTAAATAGTCTGGTTGATCGTTAAATGGTACCCAGTACTGAATGACAAAGTTGATCGAGCTACCTCCAAATTCTTTGTAGTAAAATTTCACCTTCTTTCCATCTAACAGATAATCTATTTTTTCAATTGATTCTACAGCAACCTTTTTGACTTTTTTCAAATCTTCCCCATAACTCACCCCTACTTCAAGGTCTATTCTCCGCTTATTAACAGAATAATTTTTTAATATATTTTGAAATATCTCTTTATTAGGAATATATACTATTTGTCCTTGTGGGGTATGAATTCTGGTGGTACGCAGAGTTACTTTGTCTACTTTTCCATAAACATCGTTGGACTCGATCCAGTCCCCTATTTTAATGGGCTTTTGGATGGAGATAAATACGCCTGAAATGAAGTTGGCTGTGATGTCCTGGAAAGCAAATCCTAGGGCTAACCCTACAATACCGGCTCCTGCGAGCAATGAAGTTACGGCTTGATCCAGGTGAAGGATGCTCAATGCGACAAACGTTCCTATTGCAATCAATCCAATACTCACTGTATTTTGCAATAAGCGATTAAGGGGCCCATAGTAGGAAAATTTACTCATCACCTTATCAACAAGTTTTCTGAGTAATTTAGAAATACCCACAAAAGCCAGTAATACAAGGACAGCCACTACAAAGTTGGGCAGCATCAGAAATGCTGATTCTACCCATCCTTCCATTTTGTCTATTAGTTTTGAAAAAGCAGCTTGTAAGTCGGTCGCAAAATCCATTTAAAAATATTCTTATTTTGATAATGAGGGGTGAGAGAAAACCCCGGAGCGCATATAGCCCTCCGGGTCATAAATTTTTAGGCTTGGTCGATCATCTTTTTCAGAGATTCTTTGGTCTCCCCGGTTTTTTCCTGCATACGTCCCAACCACTCTTCTTCTTTGCCTTCTGCGTATGTCAAGTCATCATCGGTGAGGTCACCATACTTTTGCTTGAGTTTTCCTTTGATCTGGTTCCAATTTCCTTTTAATTTCTGGCTAAATGCACTCATAGTGTTAATTTTTTTGATTAAAAATGATTAATAAACATTCTTTTTTACGTAAAAATGTAAATAAAAGTTACAATTATTATTGATATACTCAATCCTTTTACTGATACCGTATATTGCCCCTCAAACTTTTGACGCCATCGTCATGGGATAAACAAACGAGCTTCTCTGACAATTTTAACGGAGATTGGAGTAGGCCTCCTTCTTCTAAGGTGTCCAGTTCAGGAAAAAAGTTCGATCACTTTTTCTGGGCATTTTTGAACTGGTACTGCCTGTACACGCCAAAATCGTTGATTTGAAGCTCACATTGTCTCCTGAGCGAATAAGTGCTAGATTTATTTATGAGGTAAAGCGTCCCTTTCAGAGTTATAAAGAATGCCTGACCCTAGCAGGGTTCTTTGTCAGAAAACCACAAACAAAAACTCCCACTTTCCATCAGCCTGGAAAAGGGGAGTCTATCTCATGGAATAATCAAATCAAGAAAGGAGATCAGCTTCTTATCATATTTACAGGAAGCTCAGCGGTTTCCAACCAAAAGGATTTGAGGTTGCTTACTTTCTTTATAAATGAATCAAAAGCTATTTCTTTGGCAACAAAACTATTCGCTCCCATGCGGTAGCAGGCTTTTATTTCTTCCTCTGTCTTGGTGCTGCTGACCACAATAACTGGAATTGATGCCTGCTTTTCATGTGCACGTATGGATTGAAGGATTTCTAATCCATGCATTTCAGGCAGATTTAAGTCTAACAATACCAATAGAGGTTCGGGAAGAGGATCTTGGGCATATTCTCCCTGTGAAAGTAGGTAGTTATATGCCTGTTCTCCATTTTCAAAATGTACCAAAGGATTAGGGATTCCCACTTTACGAAATGCACGCTTCAAGGCAAAAAAATCTATTTCATTGTCTTCAACAACTATAATTTCTTTCTTAGCATTCATCATCTCACTACACGTTTCACATTAAACAATTCATATATGTTACGAAGATTTATGCTCATAGTTGCTTTAAACTTAGAAAATGAATAAAATATGTTCATTTATGGCAAAAAAATATAACAATAGTCAACTTTTTTAGCAGTTAACTGGCTCGCTACGCTAAAGTGCATAATGGTAGAAATAAGAGAGAACAACCCTTAATTGTCCGTCCTTATTTCTATCGGCCATGCCAATGAGAATACGCTTCCTTTCTCCTGTTCGGATTCCACCCAGACTATCCCATTGTGGCGGTCCATGATCTTTTTCACAATGGCAAGGCCGATCCCACTTCCAGGTTTTGCTTTGGAGGAGGAAAGCTTACTGAAAATTTTAAATACTTTTTTTAGGTGCTTGGGGTTAATGCCCATCCCGTTATCTCTCACTGAAATCACCATGTATGAACCTTTAGGTAGCCCTTCTTCAGGTAGGTCAATGGATTTACAGACTTTTCCTTCTACCCAAATGTTTTTATCGTGCTTGTCGTTGTACTTGATGGCATTGCCTATTAGGTTATTGACTGCTTCTTTGATGCGGACAGCATTACACGGTACAAAAGGGAATTCCCCTTCTTTAAATAGCTTGATAGATTCAACGTCTAACCTGGGCCGATACAATTCTATTACTTCATCCACTGCATGGGCCAGATCAACTTCCACAAAATCCATATTTGCCCTGCCTACTTGAGCGAACATGAGCAGGCCCTCAATCAGGTTTTCCATTTTCTTTGAGAGCCGTATCAGCGCGTGTAATTTCTTTTTCCCAGCCTCGTCTAGTTGGTCTTCATAATCCTCTAGCAAAAATGAGCTGTAATGATGTAGCCCCCGGAGCGGCTCCCTCAGATCATGCGAAGCTACATAGGCAAATGAGTCCAATTCCTCATTCGTTTGTCGTAAGCGCGTGTTCAGTTGGTGAAGGGTTCTGTTTTGCTCCTGGTAAACTTCTGCCGTTTGGACGATTCCCTTCACCAGGCTTTGGAACATTTCCTGTGCTGCTTCTAGCTCAGCAGGCAACCAGGCAACAGATTGTTGGCCCACACTTTCTTGCTGCGGTACAAAGGAGCTACGATGAATGGAACTTACATCATCTGTTTCTGCCTCAGGCCCTTTTTCAAGCCGCTGTTCAACGACTTTGCGCTCCCTCCGGAGCCAAATAGCGTATGAAGGCTTATTGTCGGAAAGTCGCATCACCATTACCCCCGCAACTGCGGGAAGCCAGGATTTAGCTGGTTCATACTTATCCGATAAGCAATTGGTCGAAAATACCCCTTCTGGGTAATCCTGTTGACCCAAGAACTGGATAAAATCCTCAATCTCACTCTCCGGCACACGTGCACCGCTCATCTTGCTGAATCCGGCTAGGTGCATAATAAACCCATCACAGTTAAAAGCTGATTCAAGTAAGTTGCCAGTAAGCTTCCAGGCTTTAAATAAGTTTACTTCCTTTCCCAAAGCAGCAAGTAAGCTGTTTTGGATACGTCCAATTACGATCGTAAACTGATTTAGGTCCAGGTAGCCGTATTTGTATAAACTGATGGAAAGGTGTCTTCCCAGCAGTTCCATGAGGTTCCTGGCCGGAGCAGGTAAATAAGCGGGAGAAGTCGTATGGCCCACCATCAAGCCCCAGAGTTTACCTTCTTTTGAAATAGAAAGAAAAGAAGCTCCCGTGACCCCAAGCTGCTGTAAATAAAAGCGATGAAAAGGCATTACCTGACGCGCAGCAACTTCCTCCAATACGAGGGTCCCTTCATGTGCCGCGCTGCTATATTCAATGTCAATGCCCTCAGCATGCATTTGGTACACTTGCTGAAAAGAAATCCCCTGGAAGTCTTTGCGTGTGCGTACTGGAAAATCATCTTCGGGAAAGATCCAGCCTAACATGGATGGAAGGCCTCCTGTCAGCTTTTCGGCGATCACTTGCCCCCCACCTTCAGGCAATAATTTGTAAATAAATGCACGCTGGTACTGGCCTACTTCGCAAAACTGGGTTAAGGCCACTTCATACAGCATCTGGGTAGTAGATGCCTGAGCGAGGAGTTCAATTTTATGGTTGATCCCAGAAAGCGTCCAGCGCCTGGATTGGTAAGGTTCGAACTCAAGGGTGATCACCCCGTTTCGTTTGCCTTGAAAAATGCACCAAAACACTTTTCCAGCTGAGCGAACCTGAACTTTGAGGTAGCTTCCCTCAGGAGCGTTGATGTAAAGCTCTGACAAGGCAGCTACCTCTGGAGTCGGAAGAAAAACATCCAGCAGTTCGCCCAGTACCTTTCCGCCAGCTACCCCAAGCCATTGAGAAGCCTGCTCATCAGCGGCCACTATTTCCCGTGTACGCTCCAGTATCCCCAGCACGCCTGAAACAGGCTGGATGGAGGTTAGGCTGGGAGGAGAAAATTCGGGTGCATCCATGTGGCTGGTTAATATACAGGCAGCAACACCGTCTCCCACCAATAGGTTTTTAGTTGCTGGATGTGCTGGTGAAAAGTTGCCAAATCTGTCATCTTCAACAGGTAGCTGTTAGCTCCATGCTGGTAACAAAGAGCCACCTCACGGGGATCTTCGTTGCTGCTGGTAACCACGATGGGGATTCCACGAAGGTCTTGTTGTGATTTGATGTCTTTCAACACTTGCCAGCCGCTGGTGTCTGGAATATTGAGGTCTAGAAAAATCATCAGGGGACGCTCAAAATCAGCTGTCCTTTCATCAGCTTCTCCCAAAAACGCTAACATGTCATCCCCAGAGACAAATCTTCTAACTGGATTGTCAATTCCGGCTTTTTTAAAGCCACGGATCAGGCTTTCGAAGTCAGCCTCGCTGTCTTCAACAATGATGATATATCTACTGCTTTTGTCCATTTGTGAGGCTCAGTGTCAATTGATGGAATTTGGAATAAATTTTAATCAGAAAAAAGCTAAATGAGAATAAAACAGACGGTATATGAAAAGTTAGAAAGACGATTACTACTCGAATGGATTATTTATTTAGGGCTTCCTCCGGAACTGGCTTGGGAAGGTCTTCTACAAGCCCTTCGGGCACCTTTTTGATGCTTTTTTGAATAAAGACATTGTTGGGCAGGGTAATTTCTTCAGATTCAGGTGTTATCAGGGTAGTAAAAAAGAGCCCTATACCAACTACTCTTCCCTCAATAACATAATCTTTCCCTTCCATGATAATGATTGAATCGTTAAGCTTAAGGGCATGGTTGAAGAAGAGAATGATGCTCGAAGTGATATTGGAGAGAATCGACCATTGAGCGAAAAATGCAACCCCTACAACAGTTAGAGCTGAGCCAATGAAAACGCCCAAATCTTCTTGATCTACTCCCCAAATAAGACATATCAACATGATGCTGATACATAAAAAAACGATGTGAACCACCCTTTTCACAATAAGCCCTCTGGATTCTTGTAATAACCGATTGCTGAGGGTCTTGTCGATGATTTTGAAGCAAATTGCCCTTAGTGACACAAAGGCAATAATGATCAGGACTGTCTCAAGGATTTTTACATAGGTAACTTCCATCTCCATGTTTAATCAATAAGTAAGGAGCACAAGAGTGAGTTAAAACGAAAAACCAACACATCAACTAATTTGTTAAACACAAGTCTTTAAATACCTTGTCTAATATGAGAAAGAACACGTTAGCACCAGGTTCTTTTAAACAAATTGCCTCCTAAAGCGTAACCATTCTATTACTCTTTACCTCAATAACTATGACAGTATCCATTACCAACATCGATTCGAGTGTATCAGCAGACGAGCTTAAGTCTCTCTTGGAAGAATATGGCTCTATTGATCAGTTAGAGCTACATGAGCCGCTGCTGGATGGATCACGACGGGCGTGGATCACCTGCGATGAAATCACAGGCACTACCATTGTAAAGCACTTACAAGGCGATATTCTGCGCGGACGAATCATAAAAGCAGAACTTTTGCACGCCGCCCCCTGACCTTCTTGTATGGTTATGACCATCTAAGTAACGCTCAAATAATAAAATATACTTTTGACTTGATCTCCCCGTAAACCGGGATTAAAAATCTGCACGGATACTGCGTCAGAAAAAGCCTCATTTGGCCCGCCAAACTCAGTTTTTCTTCCTTGCCATCCGATTATCGGACTCTTCGATCCGCACAAGATCTCTACGCAAAACTAGCAAGTTATTATTTTCGAGTTACTAAAAGTTAGGGCAAACGCACCAAAATTGGTAATTGGGAAAAAAGTAGGAACTTTTGGTCAAAAAGATGACTAAATCAGTTTCTGCCTTTTTCTGTCAAGTAGAGGATCCTCGTGTAAGTGCTCG
>JBCDIQ010000292.1:0-7794 GCA_039024295.1 Bacteroidota bacterium
AATAAATAGAGTCCTTAATGGAAATTCTGTACTCATTAAAATCATAGAAACCATCATGGTCCCATTCATAAAAATCAAATGTTTGCCATGGATAGTAGATACCATAACCCGTAAGTTTTCTTATCTGATGATGAGCACTGATAGAGCTTTCAATTGGGATAAAAATCAAGTTATACCCAATAATTAAGGTAGTAGGGATTCCCAGCACCTTACCCAGAAACAATCTTTTTTCTCTTCCCGTTTTATTCCCGGATTTTCTGATAATCCATTGGATAATAAGTGCTATGGATACTATTAGAATGAACAGTAATAGACACAGGAGTAGCAGGAATTCCATTTTCTATTTCTAAGGTCGATCTGTATTCTTTTGTTGTCTCATCTCTGCCTTCCGCATAGGCATTTGGTCGATCAGTCCAAATAACTGCTCACAGGTGACCAGCGCTTCCTCCCTCAGTTTGATGCCCCCATCTAGCCCAATTAAAATCACTTCAAATCCCGATGAAGACCGCTTGAATTGCTGATACAACTTGCTGCTGTTTTGCCACCCTTCTGCCCGATTCAACCCCTTTCGAAAGACTTTAGGCAATACCTGGTACACCACAATTCTTCTTTCTGAAAGTCCAGCAACAGAAGCACTAAGTTCCTTCATCTGTTGGGTAAATAATGGATCTTCTTCATCATTGGCCAAGACAATGACAAGACGGTTTTTCCACTGAAGGGAAGACAAATCCTGAGCGTAGGCGACCACGAGGGATGAAATGAAGAGGGCTAAAAACAGTACCGAAGGCTTCACCATGTCAGGTGAACGCGATTTATCTCGTTAAGGTTTTTCAATCATCCATTCCCCATGTGGAATGATAAATAAGCTGTACTATTAAGCATGCCGCTTACCCTTAGCCACTGGCACGATATTGTGCTCCACCGGATAGAGGCAGCTGAGCTGGCCGCTTCCTAATTCGTCTCAAAAATACTACCTTTTTCTTGTTTCTGAACACAGTACCTCCGAAGCTTGTGTTCCAGGGGGACGCTTTCTACCAAGGTGTCACCCCTTCCAGGGGTGCGTAACATGGGTAGGTTAATATAAATGCCCACCTGATAGAATTCCTTCAAGGCTGTTTCGCTCCTTCGGAGCGGAACCTTTGTAGCACAGGGCTCAGAAAGGGCAGAAGCCCCAGCGGGGCGAAACCTCTAGCATACCTACGGAAATAAGAATCAAGTTATGTAAAAGAAGGGACTGATTTTCAAGGCTTGAAGCCAAGACTTCATCGATCATTTACATGAATAAATAGTCACATGGGGAATTGCTGTTTTTCAGTCGAAATTGTACGTAGGTGTCTGATAGAGCAGGTTTTATGCTAAGAAGCTAGACGATGAGGAGAGGGGGCGAAGTTTGATTTTCCCAAATCTTCCAAATAAAAATACGCAGAAAGCCAAGGGCTACCTGCGTAGTGTATTTTGCATGTCAGGAATGTACCTTAAGAGATTATCCTAAAGAATTGACATGTCTGGTAAGCTGTCCTTTAAGGTTAGCAGCTTTGTTTTTATGGATGATGTTGCTCTTGGCAACACGGTCAATGGTGCTAATAACTTCTGGTAAAAGCTTCTGTGCTTCTTCCTGATCAGTAGCACTGCGTAACGCTTTGATCTGGTTACGCATCTTTACTTTTTTGAAGCGATTTGCTTCTCTCCGCTTAGCTTCCTGACGGATCCGTTTTTTCGCTGATTTATGATGTGCCATTCGTAAATAAATTCCTTCTTTTGCAAAATGGAATGCAAATATAGAAACTAAGTTCCGAAGCTGCAACCATGAACAAACAAATCCTCAGGCTCGCACTGCCGAATATCCTAAGCAATTTGTCAGTACCGTTGCTGGGCATGGTTGATACCGCGCTTATGGGGAGAATGGATGCTGAAGAGTACCTGGGGGCCATCGCATTGGGAGGAATCATTTTCAGTTTCGTCTATTGGGGATTTGGCTTTTTGCGAATGGGGACCACAGGTCTGACGGCAAACAGCTTGGGAACGGGTGATAAACAGCAAGTACAGTATACGCTTTGGCGAGGACTAGGCGTAGCGGCTGCTGGCAGTGTGCTGGTAATTGGACTTCAGTTTCCTATTGAATGGATAAGTTTCTGGTTAATTGAGGGAGAACCCCAGGTTGAGTCCCTGGCTGCCGATTACTTCTACATTCGCATTTGGGCTGCGCCAGCAACGATTGGGCTCTATGTATTCCACGGATGGTTCCTGGGCATGCAAAACGCCCGTTTTCCTATGTGGCTCACCATCGTGGTGAATGTGCTGAACATCGTGTTCAACCTGATGTTTGTATTGGGCTTAGGGATGAAAGTAGAAGGGGTAGCATGGGGAACGCTGATCGCCCAATACGGAGGACTTATTATGGCTATTGGGTTGATGAAAGCACGCTATGCCCATTACTTACAGACCCCGCGATGGGCTGAGTTATGGCAGGGAGAAGCCCTTAAACGATTTTTCAGTGTTAACCTGGACATTTTCATTCGTACGCTCTGTCTCATTTTCACCTTTGCTTATTTCACTGCCAAAGCCTCTGAACTGGGTACGCTATTGTTGGCCGCGAACCATGTTTTGTTACAATACTTGATGTTGATGGCATACGGCGTGGATGGGTTTGCCTTCGCTGCCGAAAGCCTGGTAGGGAAGTACAAGGGGCAAGCGGATAGGGAAGCCCTTCGAGAAGTAATTTCCAGGCTATTTAAATGGGGCATTGGAATTGGGATAGCATTCTCGCTATTATATGCACTTGCAGGAACTCCGCTGCTGGGGCTGTTCACAGATCAAGAGGAGGTAATTTCTACGGCCAGTCTCTATATAAACTGGATGATCCTGATACCCATTACGGCTGCTGTGGCATTTATGTGGGATGGGGTGTACATTGGGGCAACGGCAACACGGCCTATGCGAAATACCATGGTACTTGCAACATTCGGAGGCTTTTTACCGGCGTGTGAAATGGGACTTATGTACGTTGGGAACCACGGATTGTGGTTGGCCATGGCAATTTTTATGGTTGTGAGGAGTATTTCTTTGTCTGTTTTAGCTAAAAGGTGGATTTTTCCCCTCGAAAAGATAAAAACTTGAGTTACTATAAATTTCAGGGATTTTTTTTGTTAAAAGTTTGATAGTCAATTTTTTATGATGAGTTCATGGCTCTGATCAAGTGATAATGGTGTTTTTTTCAGTTACCATATATAAAAAGTGTCCATACAGGTCCGAATGGTAAAGTGCTCTTTTGTGTCAGCAAGCAAGTATCGTTAAATCGATCGTCTCTTTTCTCATTTCACGTTTTGCAAGTATAGCCGTTCTTGACTCCGTGCAAAGGCAACCCTAGACCCTTGTCACTTGATTCTTGACTCCCAGTCATGTTACACGTGCACTCCCAGCCATGGAAAGAGGTCATCCACAGGGTTGCTTTCTTTTTTCTTCCAGGATAAAAATAATCGAAACACACTTGTCAGCCGCTGATGCGACTGAACAAAGGAATACCAAGCTGTAATATGGGTGCTAAAGCTTTTCTATTTTACCACTCAAGCCATAGGCAGCCGAGTTAGGGGCAATATTAAAGACATAAACCCCAGCAGGAAGCCAGGAAAGGTCTTCTTCCAGTGGCACAATCCCCCCGTGCAGAAAATAGGATTTTCTCAGAACGACCTGACCGTTCAGGTCCAGAATCTCCAAGTTCACTTCGTCCTGATATGGCATCTTAAGCCGGAACGAGAGCTTATCTACGACAGGGTTAGGATAAATGTCCAGTACCTGAAACTGGTCTCCGGTCCTGAAATTCACCTCCACCACATTGCCTACCAACTGAGAAGCCCCATTTAAATCAATCTGGCGAAGTTGATATTGGTTGGTGCCGTTAAACGGATAAGGGTCCAAAAACCTGTAATTTTTGGGGCTGTTGCTAAAACCTGCTCCCTGCTCACGGTGAATAGGCTGATAAGTTCCCAATGCGGGATCAAATTTTTCCAGGATGAAGTAATCATTATTTTCTTCGGTTCCGGTGACCCAGTTTAGCTCAATCCCATCAGTTATTGACCTGCCGCCAAAATGCTGCAAGGTAACGGGAAAGATCTGACCTGAATTAACATTTACTTGAAAATAGGCCCTTGCTAACGAGTTCTCATATCCCTTCTCCTTTGCAAAAATATACAGCTGGTGGGTAGTTGAGACAAACTCTTGATCCATGGGAATCCTGGGGTACAGGCTACTTATATTTAGGTTATTGAGACTTATAGCTCTGCTTCCATTTACTGGCACACTGCCATGGATTGTATCCAGTTTTACGGCAGGAAAGTTATCTAACTGTGCGTAAAACTCCAGGGGATTAACATTGGGGCTAATGCCAACATTGGTGGTGGAGATGGTCGCATTATAATTTTGGTCAAAATTAATCTGGCTGGGGAGGCCGATAACATCGTTTATCGAAATGTTAAAGGCAGCACGATCTACCAGAAAAACAGGGGCTTTAAAAGTATCAAAAGGAATATAGTTAGGACCGGGACCACCAACTTTGAGGGGCCAAATCGTAATAACATGGACGACCCCTCCTCCTCCTGTCATTCTTGCTGCAAGGCCCTGGTAATTGAGGTTATCTAATTGTAGCCTGCGCATCCCAGGTAGGTTACCCGGACTCACATAAGGAACAAAATCTAGTGGTAGGGTATCAACTGCAATTGGAGTTGGTACGTCTCCATCCACAGATATCATCATTTGCAGGACTGCACCAGGGGGGAGGCTGGCGGTTCCCGTATTAATGCTGGTGGTGCGGATGGAAGTAGAGGCCTGATTGGCATACACTACTTGAGGGACCTGGGCTGCCTGTACTGTTAACTTGACCTGACTCAAGCACCATGTATAACACCCCAATATCAGTACAAGAAAAATCCCTGTAATACGTAACAGAACACTCATAGAATCAGCAAGGTAAGGACCAACAACATCTCCCAATAAACAAGGGTAAGGAAGATATATATTATAATTTCAAGCAGTTTTTGATTACAGCGTCATCATTTATACGTAAAGTATAAAGTTGGAATTAAAGTTACAAATAATAATTCGAATTAAGCCTAAACCGCATATTTGGTAAAGGTTTCTTAATTTTGGGCACCTAATACAGACAACATGAGCCAAAATCTGACAAATCAATTGCAACAAGAACTACAGGAAATCCGTGAAGCGGGCCTGTTTAAGGAAGAAAGAATCATCAGTGGACCCCAGGGAGCAGAAATTACCCTTGCTTCCGGGCAAAAAGTCCTGAATTTCTGCGCAAATAACTACCTGGGACTCTCAGCGCACCCCAGGGTGTTAAAAGCTGCTGCCAAAACCCTTGAAACCCACGGATTTGGACTTTCATCTGTCCGGTTTATTTGTGGAACCCAAGACATCCATAAAGAGCTGGAAGCCAAGATCGCAGAGTTTTTACATACTGAGGATACCATTTTGTATGCCGCTGCATTTGATGCAAACGGGGGGGTATTCGAGCCCCTGCTCGGTAAGGAAGATGCCATTATCTCAGATGCCCTCAACCACGCGAGTATCATTGATGGGGTGAGGCTGTGCAAGGCTGCTCGCTATCGGTATGCCCACAACGACATGGAGGACTTGGAGCGCTGCCTAAAGGAGAGCCAAGCGCAGCGTCACCGGGTGATTGTAACAGATGGGGTATTCTCTATGGACGGCACCATCGCCCAACTGGATAAAATCTGCGATTTGGCCGAGCAGTACAATGCCTTAGTGATGGTGGACGAATGTCACGCTACAGGCTTTCTCGGTAAGTCCGGCAAAGGGACCATTGAACATCGAAATGTACTGGGCCGCGTTGACATTATCACCGGAACCCTGGGAAAGGCACTTGGTGGTGCATCAGGTGGTTTTACCACTGGAAAAAAAGAGATCATCGAAATGCTTCGGCAGCGGTCCCGTCCGTACCTGTTCTCCAACACCTTGGCACCCGCCATTGTAGGGGCAAGCATCGAGGTGCTGAACGTGCTCTCGGAAACCACCGAGTTGAGGGATCAGTTGGAGGACAATACGCAGTTCTTTCGTGAAGCAATGACCAGGGCGGGGTTTGACCTGAAGCCCGGTGAGCATCCGATCGTGCCCATTATGTTGTATGACGCCCCCCTTGCGCAGAAAATGGCAGCTCGTCTGCTGGAATTGGGCATATATGTAATCGGGTTCTTCTATCCGGTTGTACCCAAGGGAGAGGCGCGAATCCGGGTGCAACTATCCGCTGCTCACTCGCGTGAGCAGTTAGAACGGGCAGTGTCAGCCTTCATTCAGGCAGGTACCGAGCTAAAAGTGATCAAGGAAGCGGTGAAATAAGCCTGCATTCCATAAAAGAGAAATGGGCGACTTGTGGGTCGCCCATTTGCATATAAAAAAGAGGGAGATGAAATACAAGAGAGGCAGTTGTCAGTTTACAGTTTTCAGCTCTCAGTAAGGTAATGAATCCTGTATTTCAAAAAACTGAGAACTATTAACCGATCACTGATGACCTAACCGTCCCTACCGTCAAAATTGTATTCGATACAAAATGTCCGGGAAGAATCCTCGCTGAAATACAGTGTTGATCTCGTCTGTGACCTCATTGTACCGACGAAGGAACACATTCTGACGGTTGGTGACATTCTGGAGGTCGATGTAAAACTGCTGGGAGAACTTCTTATTCTTGCTGTTGAGCAAGAAGCCAAACTTGGTGTCCAATCGGAAGTAAGCGGGGTTGCGTTCTGAAAAGGCATTTGCCTCATCCAGCACCTCGCGTCCGGCATTTGCACGAGTGGCTTCCAGGTCAATGGGGGTGTAGAACCTGCCCCCTGCATTTGTCAATTTCATGTCAAAGGTCAGGACGCGTCTCCCGTCTGGATCCAGCTTGAATTCTTTCCCTGCAAGGACATTCACCACATAGGTATTGTTGAAGCCTGTGTTCCGTTCGATCCCATCGCTACCTTCATAAGTTGACTCGTACAGGGAGGCCGTGATCAAGCCATAGTAGCCTTGGCTGAAGAATTTTTCCAGGGTTAATTCCACCCCATAGTTGGTGCCGATGCCCTCGTTTACCAGAGAACCGCGTTCGGGAAATACAAAGTCAGAGCCTGCATTCAAGACAGAAAAACTGGTAGGTTGCTGTTCCACTGGCACATTGTTAATTAGCTGGTAATAGGTTTCTACCTTGACGCGCCACTGGGATGATGGAAGCCAGTCATATCCCACCACAAATTGGTTGCTTTGAGAGAAGTCTAGGTTTTGGTTGGTAGGAATAGAAACCCCCGGTTCGATATTTTCCCGGAAAAATAAGATCGGCAAGGGCTGCATTTGGTTGTGTAACCCGTAAGCAGCACTGAGCTTATGCTTAGGGTGCACTTGCCAGCTTACCGCCAAGCGAGGTTCAACCGCATAGGTTTCATTGAAATCCAGGTACTGCCCATGGAGACCAGCATTGATCGTAACTTTCTCATTTAGCCTGTATTTGGAATGAACATAACCCTGAAAAAGGCCAAGTCCATCGTTTACATTCGTAACAGTAACCCAATCTGGTAGTCCGTCACCATCTAAATCTGGTCGGTTGTCACGATCTCGGGTGTCAAGTTGCACGTTGAAGTATTCGGCTGTCACCCCTGCCCTGACAGTAAGGCGTGAACTGAATTTTTTATTAACAAATGAGTTGATGGCATAGGTATTTGTAGCATTCTCCGCTTCTGTTGCCCGGAATGAATCTCCATTATCCAGGTAATTGTCTTGGTCAAAATCATTTTG
>JBCDIQ010000293.1:0-7793 GCA_039024295.1 Bacteroidota bacterium
ATTTTTCCTTCATATAGAAAAGTCATAGGCATTGAGTAAGGCGATATTAGGATTAAGTCGCTTACAGGTAAAATCAGGTTATGGAGCCTTCTATTTACGTTTACCTTTACTTTGATTTTACGCATTTTGAGATTCCTTTTTATGATCTTTTAAGTAGATTAAGATGGATAATTTTTATAGGAAAATTAAACGATAAATTGAAATTTTAAAAGTGTATACCAATTGGAAAAAGCGTTAAAATTTTTAAGGTAGATAGACTCGTTAAATCAAAAGGCCCACACAACTGCAGGCTTTGAAGTACACTTTGGTGATTCGCATCCTCAACCTATCCAACTATTGTCGGGATGTGCTTTCCAGTTATAAAACTCTGCCAAAGAATTTTGATAAGGTGATGCTACGGGTACTAAACCTAAAAGCCCACACATTGTGCAGGCTTTCAAGTACACTCGGAAGGATTCGAACCCTCAACCTTCCCGATCTGCGATCGGGATGCTCCCCAGTTGAGCTACGAGTGCAAAACAGAAAAGCCCTGCGATGAACTCACAGGGCTTTGTACACTCGGAAGGATTCGAACCCTCAACCTCCTGATCCGTAGTCAGGTGCTCTATCCAGTTGAGCTACGAGTGCATATTTCAATGTCACTGAGCAGGAAGGATTCGAACCTTCAACCTTCCCGACTGCTGTCGGGATGCTCCCTAGTTGATCTACGAGTGCTTGTTTTCTTATGGGATGCAAAGGTAGGAATTTTTCGATAAAAACAAGAGGAAATTTATTTTTCCTGGGAAAAAGGGGTTTTCCTAACTTGCGGCCCAAATTCGATCTAAATGAATAACAAAGTTGTACTGGCATTTAGCGGAGGACTGGATACTTCGTTTTGTGTTAAATACCTTTCCCTTGAGCGGGGACTCGAAGTGCACGCCGCGCTGGTGAATACAGGAGGTTTCAGTGAAGCAGAACTTAAGCAGGTGGAAGCTCGTGCCATTGAGTTGGGCGTCTCCAGCTTCAAAGTACTGGACATGGTTCGTCCCTATTATGAGCAGTGTCTCCGCTACTTGGTGTACGGCAACGTGTTAAAGAACAATACTTACCCTCTCTCTGTAAGTGCTGAGCGTGTATTTCAGGCCATGGCCATTGGGCATTATGCCCGCGAGATGGGCGCGGGATATGTGGCACATGGCAGCACCGGAGCTGGAAATGACCAGGTACGTTTTGACCTGACTTTTCATATTCTGGCGCCAGAGGTAGAGGTGATAACCCCGATCCGGGATTTGAAGCTTTCCAGGGAAGAAGAAATCGAATACCTCAAAAAGCAGGGCGTGGAATATAGCTGGGAAAAGGCCCAATATTCCATCAACCAGGGATTATGGGGCACCAGTGTGGGCGGAAAGGAGACCCTCAACTCATGGGACCATCTGCCGGAATCTGCATGGCCCACCCAGCTGGAAAAGAAATCCACAGAGGAAGCTCACCTGGAATTCAAGGAAGGCCAGTTGTTGGGGGTTAATGGCCAGCAATTTGACCATCCGGTTGAGGCGATTGAAGCACTCGAAGCTTTGGCAGCTCCTTTCGGCATTGGCCGGGACATTCACGTTGGAGATACGATTATCGGCATTAAGGGCCGTGTAGGATTTGAAGCGGCTGCACCGCTCATCATCCTCAAAGCGCACCACCTGCTGGAAAAGCATGTGCTCACCAAGTGGCAGCAGCATTGGAAAGAGCAGCTAGGCTCCTGGTATGGCATGCTTCTCCATGAAGGGCAATTCCTAGACCCGGTCATGCGAAACATCGAGACGTTCCTGGAGGACACTCAAAAGACCGTTAACGGAAAGGTGAAGGTGATGCTAGCTCCCCACCAATTCCAGTGCCTCGGCGTAGAATCCGACCATGACCTGATGTCGGCTAAATTTGGCACCTATGGCGAAATGAACCGGGCATGGTCAGGGGAAGACGTGAAAGGCTTCACCAAAATCCTGGGAAACGCTAGCCGGATTTACCATGAGGTCAATCAATCGTTCAACTCAGAACCTACAGATTCATGATACGTGTAGGCATCATCGGTGGAGCCGGGTATACGGCAGGAGAATTACTCCGCCTGCTGACCTTCCACCCCAAGGTGGAAATTGTGTTTGCCCAGAGCAACAGCCAGGCAGGAAAGCCCATTCATGAACTGCACCCAGACCTGTTGGGGGATACCGAACTCCACTTTACCCCGAATCCTGCTGGGGAGGTAGATGTATTGTTCTTCTGCGGAGGGCATGGAAAGACCAAGCCTTTTCTGGAAGCCTATCCCCAGGCTGATAAGGTAAGCTTGATTGATTTGAGCCGGGATTTCCGGCTCAAACATGATGGACACTCGTTTATTTATGGACTCCCTGAGCTTAATCGGGAAGCAATTACAAAGTCTCATCAGGTGGCCAACCCCGGCTGTTTTGCTACAGCCATTCAATTGGCGCTGTTGCCGCTTGCTGATGCAGGCATGCTTAAATCAGAAGTGCATGTGCATGCGATAACTGGATCAACGGGAGCTGGGCAGCAACCTTCTCCTACGACCCATTTCAGTTGGCGAAACAACAATGTTTCCATTTATAAGCCATTTACCCACCAACATTTAGGGGAGATTCATCAATCGCTGGAGCAACTTCAGCCCCAGCACCCGATTAGCATCAATTTCCTGCCCGTACGCGGGAATTTTAGCCGGGGCATCTATGCTTCTGCCTACCTGCACCTGGACATGGTCGAAGCAGCCATTCAGAAGTTATACCAGATATACTACCAGGATCATCCATTTACACACCTCACGGACAGCAATCCGAACCTCAAGCAGGTAGTGGGTACCAACAAATGTGTGATCCACCTCCAAAAGCACGGAAATAAATTCCTGGTGATTAGCATGATCGATAACCTGCTGAAAGGAGCTGCTGGTCAGGCGGTACAAAACATGAACCTCATGTTTGGCCTGGAGGAGACGGCAGGCTTGCAGATAAAGGGGATTGGGTTTTAGAAATCAATATCTCTTAAGAGTGTACTGTTATCGAGTCATTATCAAGCTCTACTATATTACTTCCGGAGGTGAAGTATCCCTCGATTGTTGGGAAATTGAGTTCAAAAAGTTGGATCAATTCCCTATTCACAATATTTCCAGTCGTTATAAATAAAATTCTTTTGGGAGTTCCTTTTATCAAATGATGCTGATAGAAATCACTGTCTTTTGATATAACAATTCTATTTTCTTCTTCTGCAACAGATATTATTTCGCCATCTGATGTAAGATGCTTTGTAGGGAAATCATCCGTGTGAATTACATTATGTTGTCGCTCAATTAGCCACTGTTTTAGCTTAACAGGCAATTGAGCATCCACGATGAACTTCATTATCTCGCTATTACTTTTCTAATCGAATTAACCTTGATGAGCTTACTTGCAAACAGTAGGCACGCTTTTATATCTTCTTTTTCCAAAGCTGGATAATCCTCGATTAGCTCTTCAGTTGTCATGCCTGCGGATAATAAATCCAGAATCATTTCTACTGGATACCTCATATTTCTGATGGTGGGTTTACCAAAGCAGACATCCGGATTCAGCGTAATTCTTTTTATCAGTTCTTGTTCCATTGCTTTGGGTTCTTAGTTGTTTTGGGAATAAATAGTAAACTAGTTAGCAGAAGGTAAAAACCTTCCAGATACAAGGAGCTTAGCGTACTCCAGACTAGCTAGAAGGTCTTCCATTTCCAGCTCAGGGTGGTCAGCTAAAATCTCCTTTGGACTCATTCCAGCTATCATCATATCCAGGATGACTTTGACAGGCCACCTCATTCCACGGATGCATGGCTTTCCATGGCATATTTCAGGATTCACGGTGATCCTGCTAATAAATTTCATTGAAGATTTTTCCATGATTTCCGAATAATCAAGATTGAATATACCAATCATTTACTGAAAAGAAGCTATTCTGGTTCTGATTTTAATCCCATTCCGACACGAATCTACGCCAAACCCACACGCTTGTTCGGTTTTGAGAAAAATGTTTCAAATGGATTAAACCAGATCGGATATTAGCAGTCAAATACGTGAACTTTCACAAAAATTATTAGCTATGAAAACTCGATTGATTGCACTTAGTATGATGATCCTGGGCACCATTTCTTTTGCAACTGCCCAAGTGACCCCTGGAGCTACCAAAACTCAAGTTAGACAGCAGGCCCGCATCCAGCAAGGGGTTCGTACCGGTGAATTGAATCGGAGGGAAACCCGTCAGCTCCAACGCCAGCAGGCGAACATCCGCCGGACCAAACGTCGTGCAAAAGCTGATGGCGTGGTAACCCCGGCCGAACGAAGAGACATCAAGAGTAAACAGCGTCGCGCAAACCGGACCATCCGCCGTAAGAAAAATAACGGCGTATAAATCTCTTTCAAAAGGAACTTTAAGCCCTTTGTACAGCGTCTATTTTCTTGCTAATTTTCAATTCAAACCAATTAGCAAACCCAATGGATAACCTCTACAAAGGGCTTTTTTGTGGCCTAATGTTTCTACTTTCTTTTTCTGTTCACGCGCAGCCTAACACAGGCTGGATGCAGGAAGACAGTGCACTACATGGACTAACATTTCGCTGCATCGGTCCCTTTCGGGGAGGGCGATCTGCAGCAGTAACAGGCGTACCCGGCAATCCCAACCTGTACTATTTCGGAGCTGCTGGGGGAGGGGTTTGGCGAACAGAAGATGGTGGCAACAAATGGAAGATTATTTCCGACGGATATTTTGGCGGATCGATTGGGGCCGTTGCAGTCAGTGAATCTGATCCAAACGTCATATACGTAGGGGGAGGAGAGAAAACCCTCCGAGGAAATGTGTCCTTTGGTTATGGCATATGGAAAAGCACAGATGCAGGTGCCACCTGGACAAAATCGGGCTTACCCAACAGTCGGCACATTCCTCGGATTCGCATACATCCCAAAAATCCAGAGGTAGTGTACGCGGCAGTTCTGGGAGATTTGTACAAATCCTCTGAAGAACGAGGGGTTTACAGAAGCATAGATGGTGGCAAGACCTGGCAACAGGTCCTGTTCTCCAACAAAGACGCAGGGGCGGTGGATTTGCTGATTGACCCACATAATTCCAGGGTGCTGTACGCTTCCACCTGGCGCGCCCGTCGTACGCCCTATGATTTTTCCAGTGGAGGGGAAGGTTCTGGGCTTTGGCGAAGTACGGATCGCGGAGATACCTGGGAATTACTTTCCGATAAGAAGGGCATGCCAAAAGGGCCGCTGGGCATCATAGGTATTACGGTTTCCCCAGCAAAACGAGGTCGGCTTTGGGCAATTGTGGAAGCACCAGAAGGGGGCGTATTTCGGTCAGACGATGGAGGAGATACCTGGGCCCGGACCAATCAATCCCGTGCCCTTCGCCAGCGAGCCTGGTATTACAGCAGAATTTATGCTGATCCGCAGAATGAAGACAAGGTCTATGTCGTGAACGTGCGTTACCACACCTCCACCGATGGGGGCAAGACCTTTACCCCTCGCCGCGCACCGCATGGGGACCACCACGACCTGTGGATTGATCCTATGGCTCCAAATCGAATGATCATCGGGGATGATGGAGGAGCACAAGTAACTGCTGATGGAGGAAGTAGCTGGACTACGTACGAAAATCAGCCTACCGCTCAGTTTTACCGCGTCACCACGGACAATCATTTTCCCTTCCGCATCTATGCTGCTCAACAAGACAATACCACCCTGCGGATTGCGCATAGAACCAACGGAGGATCCATTGGTGAGCGAGACTGGGAGACTACCGCTGGGGGAGAAAGTGCTCATATCGCCATTGATCCGGAAAATCAGGAGATTGTCTATGGAGGAAGTTATGGTGGCTTCCTCACCCGCAAGGATCATACAACAGATCAAACACGCGCCATCAATGTGTGGCCTGATAATCCCCTGGGGCATGGAGCGGAGGGCATGAAGTATCGCTTTCAATGGAATTTCCCCATTTTCTTTTCTCCTCACGATGCCAAGAAGTTGTATGCAGCTTCAAATCAGCTGCACGTGAGCACTGATGAGGGGCAATCCTGGCAAACCATAAGTCCTGACCTTACTCGAAATGATAGCGCGAAATTGGTTTCCTCCGGTGGCCCGATTACCAAAGACAATACGGGTGTAGAGTATTACTGTACGATCTTTGCAGCGGCAGAATCTCCTCTCGAACCCGGCGTTATCTGGTGTGGAAGCGACGATGGCCTGATTCACCTTACACAAAATAGAGGAAAGGATTGGAGAAATGTAACGCCATCCACCAAACTCCTTCCCGAGTGGACGCAGATCAACAGCATCGAAATTCACCCTACCGAAAAAGGAGGATTGTACCTAGCGGCGACTGCTTACAAATGGGGCAATTACCAGCCTTATCTGCTTAAAACGCTGGATTATGGCAAGACCTGGCAACGAATAGATGAAGGTATTCCTGCAGAACATTTTACACGGGTGATTCGGGCAGATCCTTCTCAGAAGGGACTGCTGTATGCCGGTACGGAAAGTGGGGTATACATTTCCTATAACGATGGGAATTCCTGGCAGCCATTCCAATTAAACCTGCCCACAGTGCCGATTACCGACATGACGATCAAGGAAGATCATCTGATTGTAGCCACCCAGGGGCGCAGCCTGTGGGTCCTGGACGATTTGCCCATTATTCGTCAGTTGTCTCCCGAGCGAAAGCCTGCTCGAGTTACGCTGTACCAACCCAAGTCTGCCTACCGGATGCCGGGCTACCGGTCGGCAAAGCCTTCTTTGCTTGCTGGAACCAACCATCATGCGGGGGCATCGGTTTATGCGTATTTCCCGGAAGCCCTCGATTCTACCGCTGAGGTTTCCCTGGAATTTTTGACCAAGGCAGGAGAAGTAATCAGGACCTACACTCCGGATGCGGAGAAAACCTCTGGCAACCGACTCGCGCCTATTCGTCCAGGCATGAACCGTTTTGGATGGGACCTTCGCTATCCTACTGCCAAGAAATTTGAAGGCATGGTCCTGTGGTGGGCGCAATTGGAGGGGCCTAAGGTTGTCCCAGATACCTATCAGGTGCGCCTGGTGGTGGGTACAGATACCCAAACACAGGAGTTAGCAATCCTCAAGGATCCCAGGGTAACCACGACGGCTGCTGGACTGCAAGCCCAATTTGACTTCCTGATGGAAAACCAGGAAAAAATGACAGAAGCTCACACGGCTATTGAGGACATCCGCACCCTTCGGCCTCAGCTTCAGGTATGGGAAGAACGAACCCAGGACAAGGAAGAGATGACCTCTTTGAATGCCCTGCTCGACAGTACCCTCGCAGGTATTCAAGAGGTAGAAGAAGCTTTGTACCAGACCCAAAACCGGAGTCCACAAGATCCCTTGAATTTTCCCATTCGTTTAACCAACAAACTGGGACATGTGGCTTCCCTGACTAGCATGAGCGATTACCCGCCAACTGCCCAGGCTCAAGCCGTACAGGCCGAAATGATTCGTAAAATTGACGAGCAGTTATCTGTCTGGTACTCCCTTCAGGAAACTGTCATTCCACAAATCAACCAAATGCTGTTGAAGCAGCAGGTGAAGGTGATTGGGGTGAAGAATCGAGCTCACATCGAATGAAATAAGTAGACAGTAAAAATTTCTCAGACGTCTTTTAATGCCTTGGAATAGGCCCGGGTACTATACGTATGTATTTATACTGATAAATATATTTATTATGAGTGGTAATATTGTAAAAAATATATGTGTTTCCATAAATAAATACCCTTATCTACATATACTTACG
>JBCDIQ010000294.1:0-7778 GCA_039024295.1 Bacteroidota bacterium
AAGCCACTCTGACCGGTCGCATGCGTTTCAATACCAACAGGTGCGATTTTGGGCAGGGCAAATTGGTAAAAGTTCTTGAGCGCATTCAGACGTTTCAATACCAACAGGTGCGATTTAGGGGAGGACAACGATGGCACTCCCAATCTTGCCACGAAAGTTTCAATACCAACAGGTGCGATTTAGGGAGATCAGGAAGGGAAGCAGCTTATAGTTGATGTGATGTTTCAATACCAACAGGTGCGATTTAGGGGCAGGGCGAATGAAGCCACTCTGACCGGGCGCATGCGTTTCAATACCAACAGGTGCGATTTAGGGGGTCTTCTACATTCACGAAGTCACCACTACACCACAGTTTCAATACCAACAGGTGCGATTTAGGGCCGGCACAATGGGGGCAGCTCGGGAACCGCTTCAGATGTTTCAATACCAACAGGTGCGATTTAGGGGCGGAAAACCAAGTTCATTGTTCAGTCATACGAATGCGTTTCAATACCAACAGGTGCGATTTAGGGTTGAGGTGTACAGACTGCGGCGTGATGACGTAAGGAAGTTTCAATACCAACAGGTGCGATTTAGGGAAATCTGGGTTAACTATATCATCGAGCAATTATTCAGTTTCAATACCAACAGGTGCGATTTAGGGCAGTGTAATCGCGGTCTGTTCCCGTTGCTGCAAAAAGTTTCAATACCAACAGGTGCGATTTAGGGATGGAGTTGTGATTAAGCGATTGTCCGCTATAATTGAGTTTCAATACCAACAGGTGCGATTTAGGGTTGGCCCATGCTTAGGGCCAGTTTGACCTTTCTCCAAAGTTTCAATACCAACAGGTGCGATTTAGGGGCCCCTTCAATAGCTTTTGACTGCCCATTATAGGGCGTTTCAATACCAACAGGTGCGATTTAGGGAAAAGTGGCCTCTGTCGCTACCAAGATATGGACCATGTTTCAATACCAACAGGTGCGATTTAGGGTTACACGATTCTTTACATCTTCTCTTAGTTCAGCCTGGTTTCAATACCAACAGGTGCGATTTAGGGCAGGAACGGTTTCTCCTGATGTGAAGTCTTACATTTCGTTTCAATACCAACAGGTGCGATTTAGGGCCCGTTTAATATACGTGGTAAATGGACTGGGGCCAAGGATTTGAGGGGTAGCTAACCCGCTAATGGGCGTCATCCATAGATACTGCCAATCTATGGGCAGAACGACGACAACAATAACTTACTCATAACCAGATTTTTGCGGTTTTCATGATGCTATACGTCAAAGAGCCAGGGAAGATACAGCTACCTTATCAAGCTAGCCGACGCTTCATGAATGTAAAAAAATTATGGTTGATGTCCTATTGGGCATTGCCCTTAAAGCTAAGAAACTGTCTTGAATCCGGCCTGCCTACTGTTTGTAGAAAGCTTGGGTGACGCTTTCTAGGTTCCCAAATACCCGGAGGGTGTAATGCCCCGCACGCAGGCCATTTACAGATATGTTAAGTTGACCAAAATTAGCAGTAGTATACTGCTGGCCCCGAAGAACCCGCCGTCCATCAAGGGAGAATATTTCCCAATACACGATCTTGCCATCTATCCCTTGCCAATGAACGGCAAGTTCGGTCTGGACAGGATTAGGATAGAGGGTGAGGTGAGTAGAAAGTTCTTGTGGCAATACAGGTAATTCCACTATGGGGCTGTAGCTAGAGGTACCGTCCGGGTCTACCAGCCGAATGCGGTAAAAAATCCGGTCAGCCTCCATATCTGCTACCTCCGTATCAGTTGTTTCATAAAGTTGGGGCCCTTGGCTAGTCCCTTCCATTGCCTCAACTATTTGGTTCAAATCCTCAAACGATGCACCGTCAAACGACCGTTCCAGCGCAAAATATGCCACTCCTGATTCGCTTGAGGTAGCCCAGCTGACCCGAGCATGTGCCCCTTGCCATTCGGCTTGAATATCACAAAATTCTACCCGCATAGGCGGATTGGGCACAAATGGATAGTGGATGTATACAGTGGTAAACAAATTTCCGGAAGCTCCATCAGTCGATCCGTTAGAAGGAAACTCGGTAATGGCCAAGGAGTTGGAGGTTCCACCGGGTCCAGGTGCCACGGAAGTGCTTGCCGAGCTGCTACTCGGCAATGAAATAAAGCCTCCCCCTCCACCTCCTCCGGGGCCTTCGGCTTCGTTATTCTCAATGTACTGATTACCTCCTGCTCCTCCTTCTGCAATAATGTTGAGGGCACCAACAGATAAAGATTTTATTACCGCCGTGCCGCCGCCTCCACCTCCGCCAGGACCATCGCGCCCATTGCTGGTTCGGGTATTCTCTCCAGGATCTCCTGAAACATTTATCTCCCCTGTTCCCTTTACCGCTTTTGCTATAATAAAGACCATTCCTCCCCCATTCCCTCCACCACCTCCAACGTTGTTGTTTCCATCTCCGGCACCTCCGCCACCTCCAAAAAAGAGGCGTTCATCCGGATCGTTTACCAGACCACGGCCTCCAAGCCCGCCCAGGTTCCTGCGACTGTTCCCGCTCCAGGAGTCATTTCCTGGCCCAAGTTCCAATGCATCACGGTTGGAATAGCTAAAGGTATACCCCCCACGTCCTCCCCCAGAAGAGGTGGTAAGTCCCCCGTATAACTGGAAATCAGGGTCAAGTGCCCAAGCTGCACTTCCAGTGACGGATCCAGACATATGACCGATCCCGTTCCACTTGCTGCCGCTGTGCCCATTGGCCCCGCCGCCGCCGCCAGAGTTGTGTCCGTTGCCTCCGCCGCCGCCGTTAGCGATTGCCCCACGTCCATATTGGTATCCCGCCTCTGCATAATCCTCATTTGAGCCTGCAATGCTTTCTCCCTTTTTCCCACCAAACCCAGTCTCATTGTGGTAATAGTCTGTCTGCGTCCAGGCACTAAAGTTTTGGTATTCTCCTCCTCGAAATCCCAGGCCTGCGGCCATAATCCTGCTGCCAGCTTCTAAGGTTACGGTGTCGCTTGCAGTGAATGTTACGATTCCTCCCTTAGTTCCATCCCAAGCAGGGGCCGTTATGGAAGCCCCAGATTTCAGTTCAAGCGTTGTGTATTGGGGCACCCTGACTACCTGCGTTTTACCCGATACGGTATAATCAAATTGTAATTTTGTGGTTAGCCCAATGGTGTTTTCCACAACCTGAGAAACAAATGCATATTCATACCTTCCAGCCTGCCCATACTCTACTACTTCTCCAAAAGTCGCATCCTGTGATACGTTCACATTTGCCCCTTGCATTTGAATCAAGAGAATTAAATCTCCCTTTTGCAGGGCAGCATGAGCTGTTAGGTCATTTATATCCGCTACCTGTACAATGCTGTCCTTGGCTTGAGCCGCTTCTGCCAAGGTCGTGTACTGGTTAATTACAGTATCAGATTGTGTCAGGGTCACAGGTCCATCAACCCCGGCTAGTTTTATTTCATTTCCGTCTATGTCATTGGTGATGAAAAAGGCCACTGAAAACATGATGGCCCCAAAAAAGGAAATGAACGAAAGGATTTGACGCTTCCATAAACTCGGCTTGGAGCGATTGTTTAAGTGTAAAGACCCTGACATATTTTTTATCTAAATAATTGGAATTAACAGATTCAAGAATAAAAAAATCCAGTCTATAAATCACCTCTATGGACTGCATTGTATATCAGGGGTAAGATTTTTACATAAATCATCTGGTTCAACTCATCAGCTTTCCCCAATCCTACCTGCTTATTCATAGTAGTCAGAAAAGAGATCAATAAGTAACTGGCTATCAGTATTATAAATAAGTTTCTGGGCTACTATCTGAACCTAAATCATTTCTCCTACTGACATAGCTCAATAGTTTACATATGCCATTCTTCTTATTTGTAGAGGGTTGTTGGGTAACATCCAAGTTTATCAGACCCAATTCGCTTCTTACTAACAACACACATTTTATTAAACCTCGGAGAATTATGAGCAAATCTTCATCCTTGGCTGAAACCTTAAAATCGGGCTTTGCAGCTATCGTAATCCCCCTTTCGGTGGTAATTGCTTATTTCATTTATACCCAGATACTGGGTAATCCTGGAAATTTTGAAGGGGGTGATGTAACAGCGGAGCCATTGGAAGGGAATTACCTGGGGGTAATTCATAAAGGTGGACCAATCGTTATCCTGCTGGTGGCTTTTCAGGTTATCTTGCTCACCTTTATCATTGAGCGACTGGTAGCCCTTTACCGGGCAAGCGGCAGTGGGAGAAATGGGCTTTTTGTGCGGAAAATCAAAGGAATGCTGGACAACAATCAACTCAACAATGCCCTCGAAGCCTGTGATACCCAAAAGGGTTCAGTGGCCAATGTGATCAAGAATGGGCTCAACACGTTCCAGGAGATGTCTCAGGAAGGATATCCGATGGCCGAGGAGCAAAAAGTTGAAACCCTGCAGAAGGAATTGGAAGAAGCGACCCAGCTGGAATTGCCCCTGCTGAGCAATAACCTGGTGATTATTTCCACCCTTGCTTCCGTGGCCACCCTCATTGGGCTCCTCGGTACGGTAACTGGGATGATCAAAGCCTTTGCTGCCCTGGCACGGGCCGGTTCTCCAGATGCCATTGGGCTGGCAGGCGGTATTTCACAGGCACTGGTAACCACGGCATTAGGTATTTCCACTGCCGCAGTAGCGATCATTTTCTACAATTATTTCGCCAGCCGGATTGACAAACTGGTATACGCCATTGATGAAGCCAGTTACAGCATTTTACATGCTTTCAAAACCCGGAAGAGTTTACGGGCAGCATTCAGCCAAAATGGTCAGGCCAAAGCTAAGGAGGCGGTTTCTTAAGAAGGTAATAGCTATTAGCTGTTAGGTGATAGGTCTTATCATAAGAGACGATCCTAGTGCCTAACACCTGATTTCTAATACCCAATACCTAAAACCTCACTCCTAATACCTAAAGCCTCAACCCTAACACCTCATACCCTCACCCCTAATCTTCATTTCATGCGCCGATTACCTGGCAAAAAGACCCCACGACTGGACATGAACCCCATGGTGGATTTGTCCTTCCTGCTGGTGACCTTTTTTATGCTGACCACCCAGTTCAAAACCGAGGATCCCGTTCAGGTCCAGATGCCGGAGTCACAGTCGCGGGTAAAACTACCCGAACAAGACTTGGTAACCATCCTGGTTTCAGAAGAAGGAACGATTTACTACAGCATTGATGGGAAATTTACCCGAAAGCGGCTATTAAACCGGATGGGGCAGAAGCATGGGATCACCTTTACGGATGAAGAGCGGTATGCTTTTTCGCTTCAATCGAGTTTTGGGGTACCTGTTGCTGGCCTGAAAAGCTGGTTGGGCATGGCACCCAATGATCGAAAAAATGTGGAACAGCCAGGGATTCCGTGTGATTCTTCCTTGAATGAGTTAGAAGATTGGATAGTCATGTCGCGGGTGGTCAATCCCAGTGTTCGCGTAGCCATCAAAGGGGATCAGAAGACCCCATATCCTGTGGTACGCCGCATCATGAAAACCCTGGTAGCGCACAAGGTGACGCGGTTCAATTTCATCACAGAATTGGAACCGGAAAATGGATAATAGTTTTCGGTTTACAGTTTTCGGTTTACAGTAATTTGAGCATATAAAATTCTATTCCACTGAAAACCGTGAACTGCCAGCTATAAACTCTTAAAATAAATGGATAGCTCCAATACAGATCAGACACGCAACCGAAGGCAGTCAATGGTGGGCCAGGGCGTCGAAATAGATATGACCCCCATGACGGACCTGGCCTTCCTCCTGCTCACCTTTTTTATGCTGACCACCACTTTCAGTCAACCTCAGACGATGGAAGTGGTCATGCCTGCCAAACCTAAGGATGATACCCAGGAACAGGCGGTAAAAGAATCCCAGGCGCTGACTTTGCTGCTGTCCGCTGATGATGAAATATTCTGGTACCAGGGTATAACTGACCCATTGATACAGAAAACGGACTTTGGAGAGAAAGGTATTCATAAGCTGTTGCTTGAGCTGCAGGCAAGCATTCCCAAGCTTATGGTGCTCATAAAAGCAGATGAAAAGGCCACCTATCAAAACCTGGTGGACATCCTGGATGAGATGAACAGCACCCAAACACGACGTTATGCCGTGGTGGACATTGAACCGGAAGATAAAGCCCTCATCAAATCCTATACGCCATGAACGCAGAAGCTACCCCCAAATCTCGCTCTTCCAATGACTTGGCAGACATCCTGTTTCAGGACAAAAACCTGTCCTATGGCGCGTACGTGCTTCGGAGGGCATATGCCAGCGACCTGGGTATGTCGTTCCTGATTTCAGTTTTTGTGCTGGTAATGGTGTTCGTATCCCCCCTTATCATAGACTGGCTAAAAGGAGAGGAAGAAGAGGAACCCATTAAAACGGTGCGGGTGCTCTCTTACTCTGAGTTATCCGCTCCTCCTCCTATTGAGCGCAAGAAAGTTCCCCCTCCGCCAAAACCTGAGATCAAGATTCCACCAAAGAAGTCTCAGCTTAAATTTATTCCGCCAAAAGTAAAACCAGATGAAGAAGTAAAAGATGAGGAGGTACCTACCCAAGACGACTTGCTCAATAAGCTTGCAGGCACAGAAACCGTGGTAGGAAATGACAGCATTGGCTTGGACGAGGGAGATCCAGATGCGGTTGAAATGCCAGAGGAAGTGATTGCCGCTCCACCGCCCCCGAAGGAAGAGGTCTTCGACTTTGTGGCTTACATGCCGGAATTCCCGGGAGGTTCGACTGAGCTGCTGAAGTTCCTCACCCGAGAAATTGTTTATCCCTCACGGGCAAAAGAATTTGGCGTTCAGGGAGTGGTAGTTATCAAATTTGTCGTCCAGGCAGATGGTGAAATCACAAAGGTAGGCATCATACAAGGATTGCATCCTGATTGTGACAATGAAGCGATACGTGCTATTCGTCGCATGCCTAAATGGATTCCTGGAAGAAATGGAGAGTTCCCAGTTCCCGTGCGCGTGGTCATGCCTGTACATTTTAAACTCGTGGATAGGTAGGGTTAGGTATTGGGAATTAGCTTTCAGGTGATAGAAAAATATTCCCGCTTCGGCGGGATTTTTTGTTTTTGGCATTTACAAGGCGAGGTTATCCTGGGTTGAACCAAGGACGGAATTGGATAGATTCAACGACACAGCTACGAACTTGAAGGACAAACTCCTTATACACAGCGATTCAGAGGTTACAATGGATTGATTTCCAATATGTCTACGAATAAAGACATTCACTTTCACGCTATAAATACATTTACCATGAAACCTCTACCCTTACCCATTAGGCTACTTGCTGTAACTTGCTGCTTGATCAGCACCCTATCAATCGGAATGGCCCAATCTACTTTGGATACCGGGTTGGTTGCCTATTATCCGTTCAATGGTGATGCCCTGGACCAAAGTGGACGGAATAACCATGGAACTGTTTTGGGTGCCACCCTCACTACCGACCGCAAAGGCAAACCCAACAGTGCCTATGCTTTCGATGGGGAAGACGATTACATAGACTTTGGGGACAGTGCCGATTTCCGATTTTCCACTGATTTCAGCATTTCTTTATGGATCGAATATCCCGGTGGGTCACAGGATGGCAGCATCATCTACAAATTCAACAACTCCAATCCATTTAACCAGTATGGATTCGGAGTTTTCGAAATGGTATGCTGGAGATTTAATTGTTAAAGCATCGGAATCTGTAGAAGTTTTGGGTACATCACCCGATGCTAAGTTTCCCAGTCTTCTGTTTGCAGATGTTGAT
>JBCDIQ010000295.1:0-7778 GCA_039024295.1 Bacteroidota bacterium
CAGAAACAGAAAGCCTGGATATTGGCTGGTTAAAGCTGCTTAATGGGGTGTTCATAGCCTTGTTATTGGCGTTTTTTGGGATTTACCTGCTCACGCGAATGGATGCATTCCCTTCTTTGTCTTATCCTCATGCCCTAACAAACTCGGGATTGATTATCGCCTTTGTATACATCAGCTTTAAAGGAGTGGGACAGTATGTAATTGCAGATTATCATAACATCAAGCTAGAGGAAACTGAGGATTTGGTTCAAAAGGAAAAGTATGCAACTTCCTCTTTGTCACTTGAGGAATCTACGCGACTATTTAGAGAGGTAGTCAAGCTATTCAATGAGCAGGAAGTATACCTGGAACCCCAATTGACCATTCACCAATTATCGGAGCAAATGGGAACCACTACTCATGCCCTTTCCCAAGCCATTAATTCCCAATTTGGGAAATCATTCTTCGATTTGGTAAATGAATATCGTGTGAATCATGTGAAGCGCCTGTTGGTTGATCCGGATAAACAGGCGTTTACTTTTCTGGCATTGGCCCTTGAGAGCGGGTTTAATTCCAAGTCTTCCTTTAACCGGGTCTTCAAGCAGCATACGGGCATGACGCCTTCTGAATTTCAAAAGGCCCATGCGGTGGTGTAGGACATTTTCACAGAATTTGGTTGTCCCAACTGCCCATATGGGACGATTGGGCTCAGACAGGTGCGGTATTTGCCGTCAATCAACACACAGCTAGTATGCATATTGATATTATTGGAGCGGGAATTGGAGGATTAACCACAGCGATTGCGTTAAAACAGCAGGGGTTTTCTGTACATGTATTTGAACGAGCGAAGGAGGTAAAACCAGTTGGTGCAGGCATCATACTTGGCAGCAATGCCATGCAGGTGTATCAGTCGCTTGGGATAGCAGCTCAGCTGGTTGAGGTAGGGAATCCCCTGGATTCTATGAATGTAACACGAGAAGATCTAGCCCTCCTCTCCCAAGTAGATTTGTTGCCATTTAAGCACAAATATGGGGTACCTAATTTGGCTATTCACCGAGCTGCACTCTTAAACATACTCTTGGGCAAAATAGAACCGCATGAATTAAGTCTTGGAAAACAGGTCAAACGTGTAACATCTGATACGTCTACCTCTGTTCATTTTACTGATGGTTCTACCCACATGTCAGATGTCCTGATTGCAGCGGATGGCATCCACTCCCAAGTCCGAAACGGTCTTTTTCCAAAGGTTCACACGCGTGATGCGGGTCAATGGTGTTGGAGAGGGGTGTTAAATCATCAATTACCCAATCGGTATCGTCAAGAACTTAACGAGGCCTGGGGACCAACAGGCAGGGTGGGGTGTGTGCAAATCAATTTACAACAAGTTTATTGGTACGCCCTGACCGATGTAATGGGAAAAGCACCTCCGTTGGATTGGAAATCAGGGTTTAACTCCTTCCATCCTGTGTTACGGGAAATCCTTCACCTCACCCCGCAGGAGTCCATCCATTTTAGCCACCTAATCGACATAGCTCCTATGAATCACTGGTTCAAAGGAAATGTTTGCCTGGTGGGTGATGCAGCCCACGCCACCACCCCCAACCTTGGTCAAGGAGCTGGACAAGCAATTGAAGACGCCTATGTGCTGGCCAGTTGTATGAGCAATCAACGATCTGTAGAAGCTGCTTTTCAGAATTTCCAACAAATCAGGATACCGAAAGCTCATCAGGTGACCAACACCAGTTGGCAAATCGGTAAAATGGCCCATTGGCAGCATCCTGTTGCGGTTTGGGTGCGAAATACCTTGATGAAGCTAAGCCCGCAGCAGCTCAGCCAACGACAAGCTGCACAGATATACCAACTTCCCAAGTTGGCCCAACCCTTCCACCTAAAGCCTAAAACTCAATACCCAACATGAATATCTGCCTCATTCTCGCTTTCATCCTCTCCACCATGGCTTTTTTGGTGCACACTTTTGTTGGGGACAGAGAACTGCGCTTCATCGAACCGAAGGCTGCCGATGGAAAGGCGGTTTCCTTGTCAACATGGACCATGGCCCGCTGTGGCTGGCATTGGATTTCGATAGATTTGCTGATGGCCAGTATCGGGCTTGGGCTGGCGATATGGAGCAACTTGCCGTATAGAACCTTTTTATTGCAGCTATTCGCTGGTTATTTTCTATTGTATGGTGCCATTTGGCTGGTAGTCATTTTCATCTCTCGGTCTTTTAAGAATAATTACCTGCGCCTGGGGCAGTGGATGTTATTGTGGGTAATAGGCGTACTGGTGTGGAGCGGGACGCTTTGACCCAAGGCAATTGCCAATCCTGCACAGAATTCTCTACCTTGCCTCCATGCAGGCCCTTTGGCAGTTTTTCTCCTCACATGCAGATGATTTATGGGAACAAACCCTTGAGCATTTAGGGCTTACATTTCTCTCCCTGTTTTTTGCATTAATGGTCGGCGTTCCCTTGGGCATTTGGATTGTCCGAAAAGAACGGCTGGCACCCTGGGTAAATGGATTGGTGGGCATGTTCCAAACCATTCCCAGCATAGCGTTGCTGGGATTTCTGATCCCCATCTTAGGAATCGGGGTGAAGCCTGCCATTTTTGCGCTGTTTCTGTATGCATTACTCCCCATTGTCCGGAATACCTATACCGGGATCAAGGAAGTTGCTCCCGAGGTAAAGGATGCAGCCCGAGGCATTGGATTTACGCCCATCCAAGTCTTGCAAAAAGTGGAGTTACCGCTGGCGTTACCAGTTTTGTTTGCGGGCATTCGTACCGCAACGGTAATCAATGTAGGGGTAGCTACCTTGGCAGCATATATCGCTGCAGGAGGGTTGGGCGAATACATTTTTGCTGGAATTGCTTTGAATAACCCCCAAATGATCCTGGCGGGGGCCATTCCAGCTGCATTGCTTGCCTTGCTACTCGATCAATTGTTAGCTGCCCTGCAGCGTCTTCCGCTCAAAACCCTATCCCGGGTCATGCTGGCGATTCTGGTTTCAGTTCCTGTGATTGCCTTGGCTTCCTGGGCTTGGCCATCAGGCACTCAGGAGGTAACCGCAGGTTTTCCACCGGAGTTTACGGGGCGCCCAGACGGGTATCCTGGGCTCCAACGGGTATATGGCCTTGATCTAGAGGTGAAAAGCATGAACAATGCGCTGATGTATGACGCCCTCAAAGCAGGTGAAGTGGATGTGATCAGTGGATATGCTACCGATGGACGGGTGAAGGCATATAACCTGAAAGTTCTCGAGGACAATCTTCATGCGTTCCCACCCTATGATGCAATCCCCTTGGTGCGGGAAGAAGTCTTGGAACAATTTCCTGCTTTGGAAACTATCCTGGGAAGGCTAGGGGGGAGGTTGCCAGATTCGGTCATGGCACGGTTGAATTATGAGGCTGACTTTTTAAAGCAAGAGCCGCAGGAGATTGCACAAAGGTTTCTTATCTCTCAACATCTGTTACCTGCCGATACTCAGTATATTACCACGCTCAAGGAACTAACGATTGGCTCAAAAATCTTCACGGAGCAGTACATCCTGGTGGAGATGTTCCGCCAGTTAATTGAGGGCTACACCAATGTGGAAGTTGTTGCGCAAACCGGCCTGGGCGGAACCAAGATTTGTTTTGATGCCTTGACCGCTGGAGAAATTGATGTATACCCCGAATACACCGGGACCGCATTATTGGTTTTGCTCAAAGCAGACTCCTTGGTAGATATTACTCGGCCTCAACAAGTTTTGCAATTTGTTGATTCTACTATGGTGGCTAGACATGAGTTGGCCGTTCTCCCACCTTTAGGATTTAATAATACCTATGCCCTGATGATGCGGCAAGGGACTTTTATGGAAAGTGAGCCCACTTCTATCAGTGAATTGGTCCAATTGATCCAAAATTCGGGTGAATAAAAGCTTGAATAAGGTTTTTAGCTAGATAGGGAGGCCTGTGTATTCGTTTGTCTGTAAAATAGAAATAGATTTTAGGATAAAAATATTAGCTAAAAACCATCATATTTTTTAGCCGTATGACAAACTATTAGGATTTTTTCCCGTTAATTTACAGATGTCAGGCATTTGACATAATGCTTCCTTTGTTTTTGTATTCTTCTGAAAAATCCTCCTATCCCATGATCATTTCCTCTGCTCCACCCCTTATTTCCCTATTAGACAAATACCAGGAAGTGAGAGCCCAAACCCTGAACATTTGTTCCCCTTTAAGCCCCGAAGATACCGTCGTACAGCCCATCACGGATGTGAGTCCTCCCAAATGGCACATGGCACATACCACATGGTTTTTTGAACAGTTTGTGCTGGGAGAGTTTCTACCCGATTATACAGTATTCCATTCCCAGTTCGCCTATTTGTTTAATAGTTATTATGAACATGCCGGTGAACGGATGCTCCGAGCAAACCGTGGGAATATTACCCGCCCGACGGTAGAGGAAGTGAAAGGTTTTCGGGCATATGTGGATGAACACATGGCCAAGCTGATTCAGCGGGAAGACTTGATGACCGATGAGGCGCATCGAATCATTGAGTTAGGCCTTCAGCATGAACAACAGCACCAGGAGCTTCTGATTTACGACATTAAGTATATCCTCGGCCACAACCCGATGTTCCCAGCATATCATGAAGTGCCAGTAGGAAACCATGAGAAGCCCGTTGCGCCTGCCAATTTCCTTCCCATCGAAGAAGGCGTTTATCAAATAGGCTATGATGGAGAAGAGTTTCATTTTGACAATGAGGTAGGCATTCACCGTGTATTTTTAGAGTCATTTGCCATCATGGACCGTTTGGTTACCAATGGCGAATACCTTGAATTTGTGAAGGCGGGAGGCTACCGGCAGTTTCAATACTGGTTGTCAGAGGCGTGGGAATGGGTAAAACGCGAAGACGTAAAAGCCCCCTTGTACTGGCATCAAGATAAAGACGGTACCTGGTTCCAGTATTCGTTAACCGGGTTGAATCCGCTTAAGTTAAGGGAGCCTGTGACGCATATCAGCTTTTATGAGGCCGAAGCCTTCGCACGATGGAAGGGACTCAGGCTGCCAACCGAGTTTGAATGGGAAGTTGCTTGTAAACTGCACCAGGAGAGGCCTCATGAACAGGCCAATTTCATGGATTCTGCCAAATACCATCCTCAGCCAATTGTCGCGGGAAATCCCCAATTCTGGGGCGATGTCTGGGAATGGACCCAGAGTGCTTACCTTCCTTATCCAGGGTACACCACAGAGGAAGGGGCACTCGGCGAATACAATGGCAAATGGATGGTGAACCAAAAGGTGCTTCGAGGAGGTTCCTGCGCCAGTCCCGCCAACCATGTTCGAGCGACCTACCGAAATTTCTTCCATCCCCACTTGAGGTGGATGTTTAGCGGGATCAGATTAGCTAAACACCTATAATTCAGCCTGAAATTTTGATCAATTCTGGAATTTCTGCCAGCTCTCCCTGTCTGTAGCCTTTACAGATGTCTTTCTGTTGACCTTAACCAAATACACCATAACCCTTTTTTCATGTCTGTTAGCACTGCTTTGTCGACTTTTGCCATTGATGTACAAGAAGGACTTACAGCTTCTCCAAAATATTTATCTTCGAGGTACTTCTATGATAAACGTGGAAGTGAGTTATTCGAAGAAATCATGCGGACGGAGGCCTATTACCCAACCCGATGTGAGTATGAAGTATTCGAACTGCACAAGGATGCCTTGTTAAATAAGTTTTCCTCAAAGGGACCATTTAATTTGGTTGAGTTTGGCGCAGGAGATGGACTGAAAACCAAAATCTTGCTCCAGCATTTTTGGGATTGTGAAGCAGAGTTTTCCTATTGCCCGATTGATATAAGCGAGGATTCTCTGGGACGCTTGGTTGCGGACTTGAACCAGGAATGGCCCCAACTCCCAGTAAAGCCTTTACCGGGTGACTATTTCGATGCATTTGCGCGCTTGGAAGGAGACAGTCAGCGAAAAGTTGCTTTATTCCTCGGTTCCAATATTGGCAACTTTCGGGAGGCTTACGCCATCAAGTTTTTGTCGCGGATGCGGGAATATCTCTCCAAAGATGACCTTTTGATGATAGGGTTTGACCTGAAGAAAGACCCTGAAACCATCCTAAATGCCTATGATGACCCGGAAGGCGTAACACGTGACTTTAACCTAAATTTGCTAAGCCGAATTAACCGTGATCTGGGAGCTAATTTTGAGGTGGATGCTTTCCGGCATTATCCCACCTATAACCCGATGACCGGGGAAACCTTGAGCTACCTTGTCAGCACCAAGGCCCAGGAAGTCTACCTTGCTGCAACCCAATCCCGCATTTCATTTGGGGCCTGGGAACCCATTTTTATGGAGCTGTCACAGAAGTACGACCCCGCTATGATTAAATCTCTGGCAGAAAAAACCGGATTCCGCGTGGTTGATACCCTGACTGATTCCAGGGGATGGTTTGCAGATGTAATCTGGCAACCTGTGTAGGGAGAGGTTTTTCCATGGCCCAGGCTACTTGCCTGGTTTTTTGAGGTAATTTGAATTTTGAAGGCTTACTAATTTACCCCAATTTTTGAATCGCTATCTAAGCGGTTCCGATTTAGATGACCTTATAATACAGCTTTCTTCATGTAGCTCGATTAGCGCTGATAGGACCCATTATTGCTCGTGGTGGAAAAACATTTTTTATTCGAATGACAACAGCTTAAGGGTAGCCTGTGTCAAAAAATTAACCCCATATTGGATGCAGTCTTCGTTAACAATCATTTTTGGGTGGTGGAGAAAGTAGGGTTCGTTTTCTGAGCTTTTTGCCCCTAGGAAGTAAAACATAGAAGGAACCTCCCGAGAGTAGAAGGCAAAATCCTCTCCTCCCATAATTGGATCCACCTTCAGTACCCCCTTGTCAAAAACACTTTTTGCTACTTCTTCAATCTTTATATGAAGATTTTCATGGTTCAAAAGGCTAGGGTAGAAGAGTTCAATTTCGAAGTCAATTTTTGCTCCATAAGCTATAGACATTCCATCAATTATTTCCATTACCCTTTTTTGTATAAGGTTATATTCGTCTAGTTCCAATGCCCGTATGGTCCCACTGATCTCGACTTTATCAGCAATGATGTTTGGTGCTGTGCCACCACTTATCATTGTCACAGAAACAACGCCCGTTTTAGTTGGATCTATATCCCTTGAAACAATCGTATTAAGGTGTTGAATTAAGGAAGAAGCTACTAGAATTGAGTCAATTGCTAGATGGGGAGCTGCTCCAGCGTGTCCCGCTTTTCCTTTAACAATGATTTTAAAGTGGCTGGCACAGGCTAACGCTGCTCCAGGGGCATAGGTAATTTGGCCAACATCAACTAATGGGTGGACATGAAGGGCTAAAGCAAAATCTACTCCTTGAAGCGTTCCAGCCTCTACTATTCTTTGTCCTCCTGACTTTTTTTCAAGATCCTCATATACTCCCTCTTCCGATGGTTGAAATATGAACCTCACCTTCCCACTGAAATCTTTTTCCTGTAATTCCATAATTGCCCCAAGTAGCATGGTGGTGTGAACATCATGACCACATGCATGCATAACACCTGCATTGAGTGATGCAAATTCCAGTTCTGTTTCTTCCTGGATCGGAAGTGCATCAATGTCCGCCCTTAGCGCTATGCATTTTCCCGGCCCCTTATCAATCTCCCCTACAATTCCCGTTTTAGCTATCCCTGCATTATAGCTAATCCCCAACTCCTCCAGTTTATTACAAATTAACTGTGAAGTCTCAACTTCCTGATAGCCAATTTCAGGAAATTGGTGTAATTGTC
>JBCDIQ010000296.1:0-7751 GCA_039024295.1 Bacteroidota bacterium
ACAAAGAATAGCAAAAATGGAGGACAAGATCAGCCTCAAAAAAAGAAGATTCAGAGCTTCAATGAATGAGGAATACCTCCTTAAGGTCATCGGGTTCTAAGTTTGATGCGTTTGCCCTAGAAAGCCATAAAAATTAAAAATTGATGCAAGCGAACCTGCACCAATTCCTGAAGTCCATCCAGAAGACGAATATCCCTACGGCTTTGCCATGGCTATTGCAATCCGCAGGGAACTGCCCTCGTCTATCCATATAAGGTCTGTTCTGCCATCTCCATTTATATCTCCCATCAAAGGGGCCTCGAAGGTGGTCCAGTTAATGGACAAAGGATGTTTTTGTACAGCAGCAGGGAAGGTGAATGCCCCGTCACTTGAACCTAACCCCACAATTAAGGTGTTATGGTCGGCAGTTCTGTCGTTCCAAATCAGGTCGCTCCTGCCATCTTTGTCCATATCCCCCAAAAGGGTATAAAACTGTTCTTGGCCGTCGAAATCTACCGTCTGAATGACCTGGCTCCCCAGCGAATTGCCTTCAGAAAAGACTGTGAAAATGGAATGCCTGCTGCCAATGTCCCTTGTCATGACCACATCGTCTCTCCCGTCTCCATTTACATCGCCCACTGAGAAGTCATAATGAGGATAAGTAGAAGCGTTGAAGTTGTATGCACCACCGGGAGACACAGATCCATTTTGTTGGCCTAAAGAGGTAAATATACCCAAACCCAATGTGCCAAAACCAGGGAAACTAAACGGTTTCCAGAACATATCCGTTCTCCCATCCCCATTTACATCGCCCAACTTCGCTTCAAAGAGCGGCCAATGTGCAAATCCACGGTCATAAGGTCCATTTAACTTGTCCAGGGTCGTCCCATTGGAAATGGAGGTGTAGGTACGATTGATGCCTCCTTTCAACTCATTCCATATCAGGTCGTCTTTCTGGTCCCCGTTCACATCTCCAACAAAAACCTTATACAGATTGCCCCAACTAGCGGGAAAAGCTGCGGGAGCTGATGTCATGTCAAATTTTCCACCTGCTTCTGCAAGGGCGAGATAGGTAGCATTATTGTTTTTAATGGTGTTGTTGCTGACCTGATTGTTATAAACCAAGTCCATTCTGCCATCCCCATTTATGTCCCCAAGTTTGACTGCATAATCTGTCCAGGTACCCCAAGCAGGTGTCTGAACCGGGTGTTTTTGAACTGGTTGAAGTGAAAAGGTTCCTGTACCGCTTCCAAGGGCTACTTGCACCTCCAAGAGGTTGGCAGTGCTGTGGCTGAGTATCAGGTCATCTTTTTGGTCTCCATTTACGTCTCCTATCAGGGAAGTGTACGGAGGACTCAACATTGGATTTATCCGGCTTAATGGCAGCATATTAAAAAATCCGGGATCTGCTGGCGTACAATTGGTTACGTCGTATTCGGTGTTGAGCTTGACGGCCACCGTTTGGTTATTGCTCACATTTCGCACGGTGTAGGAAACCGGAACCCCGGTGGTCAGGTCGCTGGATTCCCCCAATTTGCTTACCACTGTCGCAAGGTTAATTTCACCGATGGTCTCAAAAGTGCCCTGGGCATCTCCTCCAAAAGCTACCACCTTTACCCGTAAGTTGGACATGGTTTGAAGGGCCGAAATGTCCACCTCTGCATCTACCCGTGTAACGACTCCATTAAATGAAGCACTGATGGCTGCGCTTAATTCCTGAGAAATTTCAGTTGCTTCGATCAGCATATAAAATATTCTTCCGTAAGTAACACTGGAAATGTAGGTCGCAGGATTGTTTGGCCCAACATAAGGGGCAAGGTCTTCTGGGGTAACATTTGGGGCAAAAAGGTCATCCAGACTTGTGGGCAAGTCGAAGCTCATGGTATAATAGCTCTGGTTGAGTTTTACCAAGTACCGGGAATAGGACCTGTCTGTACTGAGGTTAAAGCTTCCGCTGGTTTTGGTGGCTAACGTCTTTACACTTACTCCCATATTAAAAGCCAATTGTTCCTGAGATTGTACTTCATCAAAGGTGAACGTGAAGTTGGCGGGCTGTGCACTGGGACGGTTCACGATGATGTTATTCATCGCGGTGCGTACAGAACTCAGGGTGACTTGGTCGACTGAAAACGAAGGAGTCCCATTGTCATTAATCAGGTCATAAGAAATCGTGCCCCCTGCCCGCTCTACCACAATCACATCTGGCGTAGCCTGGTCCAAGCTGCCTCCTTGCAACAGGTTGCCTGGATAAATGACCTCAGCATTCGGATTGAACAGGGGAAAATCTTCGTTGCCATCTGTGATGCGGTATCGTTTGGTAGAACACATCCATTCGGCTCCGTCTATGAGTGAATCCGTTTGCATGGTTTCCGAAACTGTTTCCTCAGGAACGACAGCAGGTACATTTCCGCCGGCATTGAGAATAGATTCAAATGTGGCTTCACCCATGGGCAGGACATCGTCCCTGTCTTTTTTACAGCTGCTTAGAAACAAGGATATGACGATGCATGACAGGAAGAAATAAGATGTTTTACTGGCTATAAAATTCATGATGGCTAACAGTTAATGTTGGGATTTTGGGGTTGTCCAAGGCTGGGCTGGGCTGCCAATTATTGGCACTCCCAACTACGCAAATACGAGTTGCCTCCTGGTAATCCTCATGTTGCAAATGATTAGCTTCATGTTGCATTGTGGCAAATACGCTGATAATCAGTAGTATATTATGATGCTATATCGCCAAGTAGCAATTCCCCATTTGGCTACTTATTCTGTAAATGATGGATGAATTCTTGGCCTCAAGCCTGAAACATCAATCCGTGCTTACGCAAAACTTGATTCTTCTATGCCGTAGGTATTGAAAAGGTTTCGCCCCTCCGGGGCTTTTTCCCTTTCTCAACCCTGTGCTACAAAGGTTTCCCTCCGAAGGAGTGAAACAGCCTTGAAGGCATTCTATTTTCAGGGCATTTATATTAACCAATCCATGTTTACGCACACCTGGAATGGGTGACACCTTGGTAGGAAGCGTCCCCTTGGAATATAAGCTTTGTAAAAGCGATACCTCAACTGGCCGATAGAGCACAATATCCTGCCAGTGGCTAAGGGTAGGCAGTATGCTTAGCAGTACAGCTTATTCTTCCTTCCACATGGGGAATGGCTGATCGCCAACGTATCATTCACCGACCCCTTTTTCTGCATATTTCCCAGGTGATACTCCAAAGGCTTCCTTGAATGCTTTGCTAAACGTAATGGGGCTTGCGAATCCGACTCTGTATCCAATTTCTGCCATCGTTCCCGCCTTGATTTCGATGAGATGCTTTGCGTGCCTAAGGCGGATATTTCGAATAATCTGGCTGGGACTCTGGTCTGTGAGGGCCTTGAGTTTGCGAAATAGCTGCGACCTGCTCAGGTTGAGGCTAGCAGCCATTTGAACTACATCAAAAGTTTCCTCTCCTAGATGTTCCTCTATTACCTCAACCACTTTTGTGAGGAAAGCTTCCTCTTTGGGCGGTACTTCCAGGTAGGTATCATTTAGCAACAATTGACGGCTGAACTTTTGCTGGAGGATTTTTCGATTGTTCAATAGGCTTTGCATGTGCAGTTGAAGCTCGGTAATGTCTAGCGGTTTGGTCAGAAATACCTCTGCATCTGCTCTAAGACCTTCCAACTTGCTGGTCCTTGAGGATTTTCCGGTGAGAATAATGATGGGAATATGGTTGGTCAGTTCGTGGAGCTTCAATTGGCGTGTGAGCTGAAATCCATCTGTTAAGGGCATCATCACATCCGTAATAATGAGATCTGGAACCTCAGAAATTGCCATTTCAAGTCCCTCTTTCCCATTACCAGCCTCTATGAGTCGATAAGTAGATGAAAGGGTTCGCCGAAGGAATGCACGGATCTCTGGGTGATCTTCCACTAGCAGTACCTTCGGAAGGTGATCTTCAGTTTGTTCCTTTTGGTCAGGCTGCCGTTGAGGCTCGGAGGTAATAAAAATGCTCGTGTCAATTGGAGAATCCACTTGATCATAGGAATCAGGGAAAAACTCCTCATCGGAATAAGCCTCTGGAAAAGACGGTAAGAATAGGGAAAAGGTGGTTCCTTCTCCTGGTTTTGATTGTACCATTATTTCTCCTTTATGGATCAAAACCAATTCTTTTACCAGGGCCAAGCCGATTCCGGTACTGACCTGAGACACGGTATACCCCTCGGTTGGTGCCTGATAGTATCGGTCAAATATATGTTCCAGGTGCTCAGGTGAAATCCCGATCCCTGAATCCCGAAGGTCAATCTGGACCTGATCGTTTTTGCCAGGCTGAACAGTCAAGGTGATGGCCCCTTCGGAGGGGGTAAACTTAATTGCATTGGATAATAGATTGGTCATGATCTTCTCCAAAATCTCAGGATCAAATGGTAAGTATACAGGGAAAGAAGGCCGATCGAAATGTAGGTTCAGGTTTTTGGTTTCAGCTGCCTGTTGAAAATTGGCAGCTATCTTTTCGAGAGATTCAACCAGATTTCCTTGTTGCACCTGAAGGGTTTGCTTATCAGCTTCCACACGTGATAAATCCAGGATTTGATTGATAAGGTGCAGGAGCCGATTGGCATTTTGGCGGATGGAGTCCAATGCCTGATGTTGCGGTTCTTGTTTCAAATGAGGGGCTAATTCCTCTGTTGGCCCCAGGATTAAGGTCAAAGGAGTGCGAAATTCATGAGAAATATTGGCAAAAAACCGCGACTTGGCTTCGTCTAATTCCTTGAGCTGGGCTTGTCGTTCTCGTTCTTGTTGAAGGGCAAGTGCTGCTTCCTTTGCTCTGATTCTCTGCCTATACCTCAACCAAATGAAAGCTACCGCTGAGATGGCAATCAGGATAATGATGAGGTAATTTCGACGGGTGAGTTTTTGTTCATTTTCGAGTTCCACCGCTACAATCGCCCTGATGGAGGCCAGGCTATCTGCTTCACGTACCTGTTGAAATTGGTAGTTCAGCTCAACGCGTGTGAGTTTTTGTGCTTGATCAGCACTGAAAATACTGTCTCGAATTTCATCATACGCCCGAAAGGTGTAAAAAGCTGACTTCCAATCACCTGTCTGTTCCTGAATTTGATATAGGCGGTCTAATGCTTGAAGTTGATAGAATTTATTGTTGGCAGAGCGAGCCCATTGGAGGGTGCGTTGAATGTACATGGTTGCATTATCATAATCCCCCTCCCCCTGGTACATTTGTGCGATTTCCAGGGAAAAAGCTGCCTTTGCAGATAGAGCACCATGGGTGATTTTTTTATGGGAGGCCGCTTCTTCTATGTAGGCAAAAGCTTTTTGAAAAAGTGCCAGTGCTTTGTCATAGGCTTGCCTGTCCAAGAACAAGCTCCCAAGGTTTCCATATGCAACCCCCAGCACAAATGCATTTTCCCGGTGTTGAAGTAGACCAATCGAGCGTTCATAAAATTGTTCTGCGGTGTCCAGTTTCCCTATCTGACCATAGTAGTTGCCAAAATTGATGTAAGCCATTCCTAGTGTGAGAGAATCTTGGGTGGCCTTTGCTAAGTTGATTGCTTGGCCATAGTAATGAGCCATGTTCTCTGCATCGCCTTGAATACCGTGAATAATGCCTATGGATAACAAAGCTTGGGCTTCTACATGAGGGAGGTTTTTGGCTTTAGCATACTGAACGATGTTTTGTTCGCAAGAGATTGCTTCCCCGTATTTCCCCGTATGTTGGTAGATAGAAGCCTTGTTTCTCATTCCTTTTATGAGCCAGTTTTCGCGTTGAATGACATGGGCAACCTTGAGGATGCTATCGTTATACCTGAGTTGTAACTCAGAAGATTCTGCAACCCTGTACAACTTCTGGCAGATTTCTATATATGCTTTTCCCAGTGACTCTAGGGACAGGGAGTCTCTTGGATGTGGACCTAGGGCTTTCGTTAAATGCTCAAGGTATTGATCGAGGTAAAGGGTGGCGATTTCTGTGCTACCCAGTTGAAGGTATTGGTTTCCAATGGCCTTGAGTAAGTTGGTTGTGCCAAATCTCCACTTAAGGCCTCTTGACAGGTCGAGTCCTGCCTCCCAGGTTTTGATGGCCTTTTGCTCGTTTTCTGATACCTGAAGGAGCCCAATTTCAAAATAGGTATTTACCTTCTGGGTATCCTCTGGCAGGAGAGAAAGGGCTTGTTGAAGAGAATCCAGCTTCGAGCTTATCAAGGATTGGCACAGGCAAGTGTTCAAACACCCCAAAAGAAGGGCGATACCTGTGATCAGCTTTTCCATGGATTGTAGGTGTTTTGAGAATGAATGGAAGGTTCAATCTTGAGGTAGTATGTGCATGCCTTCTCCCAGCATAAAATAGCGATCTCGAAGTCAAAGGACAAGTGCATTACACCACTCTGACAGACAGGCTTGAAACAGAAAATTCTAGTTTTCGTCCGCTGTTGGCAAATAGCCCCTAAAGTGCGAACTTAGCGCGTCGAAATGTGTATAACCCTGGCAATTTATGTCCACTGAAACTACAGCCTCCCTGAATTTTCTGGAACAAATCGTTGAAGAAGACCTTCACAACGGTAAGCACGAAAGCATTTACACCCGCTTTCCACCAGAACCCAATGGCTACCTGCATTTGGGCCATGCAAAGTCTATTTGCCTGAACTTTGGCCTTGCCCAGAAATACGGCGGAAAAACCAACCTTCGGTTTGATGATACCAACCCCGTGGCAGAGGACCAGGAATACGTGGATTCCATTATGGAGGATGTACGCTGGCTGGGGTTTGAGTGGGAAGGAGAAACCCGTTATGCTTCTGACTATTTTGATGAGTTATACGACATGGCAGTTGCCCTGATCAAGCAAGGAAAAGCATATGTAGATGATTCCAACTTGGATGAGATTCGTCGGATGCGAGGGGTGCCCACATCTCCAGGGGAAGAGAGCCCGTTTCGCAGCCGGTCAGTAGAAGAAAACCTGGACCTGTTTGAGCGAATGAAAAAGGGCGAGTTTGAAGAAGGCTCCCGGGTACTTCGTGCCAAAGCGGATATGACTTCTCCCAACATGCACATGCGGGATGCCGTCATGTATCGTATCCTGCATCGACATCATCACCGGACAGGAGATAAATGGCACATCTACCCAATGTATGACTGGGCCCACGGACAGAGTGACGCTATAGAAGGCATTACCCATTCGATCTGTACGCTTGAATTTGAAGTGCATCGGCCCTTGTACGATTGGTTTTTGGACCAACTCCCTCCTTTTGACCCAAGACCGCGCCAAATCGAATTTGCTCGTCTCAACCTGAACTATACCATCATGAGCAAGCGTAAATTGCTCCAACTGGTAACTGAGGGCCATGTAAATGGCTGGGATGATCCGCGGATGCCGACCATTTCAGGGATTCGCAGGCGTGGGTATACCCCTGCTGCAATTCGGAATTTTGCTGAGCGGGTAGGGGTGGCCAAGCGCGAGAATGTGATTGACCTTGCGTTACTTGAATTCAGCGTTCGTGAAGACCTGAACAAAATTGCCCCTCGTGTAATGGGGGTCCTTGATCCCATCAAACTGGTCCTAACCAACTATCCGGAAGGACAAACGGAGATGCTCTCCCTGGAGAATAACCCAGAGGACCCTGAAAGTGGAAGTCGGGAAGTCCCCTTTAGTCGGGAGTTGTATATTGAACGGGCAGATTTCATGGAAGATCCTCCCCGGAAATTTTTTCGACTGGGGCCTGGCCGTGAGGTTCGTCTCAAAGGGGCTTATATCATCAAGTGCGAGGATTTTGTGAAGGAT
>JBCDIQ010000297.1:0-7695 GCA_039024295.1 Bacteroidota bacterium
ATGTGATGGAAAGGGTAGAGGAAGATGTCCAGTTAACCGTAAAAGTGGTTTCTCGAGATTCAAAACAGCAGCTCATTCTTTATTTTCATCCAGGCAGTGTGGCCAAAAAATTCTCTGAATTTCACGTAAGCTATGTAAGTCAAAAGGATACTTTGGATGTCAATACCCAAGACCTCATTTTTCAAACTGAAAGCGGAATTCAGCTTGGCTTAACCATAGACGAATTATTGAAGATTAAAGGAGAGCCAGACTCTCTGATTACTTCTGGTGAAACCTCTGTTTTTCAATATTTTATTGATGAATTTCAAGCGTCTGACTTCTTGCAGTCATACAATATGCCTGTCTATTATGCACGGTATTCCTTTGAAAAAGGAATTTTAACTGAGTTCAAATTCGGGTTTGAATATCCCTGAGTAATTGCCGTTTTAGGAGGGAGAAAATCCTGTTTTTACTACTTCTGGGACCAGTTTTCCAATCTCCTTAATTTCATTTTCAATCCCCACCCTGACTTGCCCCCACCCCCCAAAACCACCCGTATCCACTCCCTGGACGCCCTACGCGCCGTCATGATGCTGTTGGGGTTGGTGATTCATTCTGCCATTACCTACAACGTCACTGCTCACGGCAATGCCTGGCCGTTAAAAGATCCGGAAACCACGCATATATTCACCGATTTAATGGTACTGCTGATTCACTCCTTTAGGATGCCCGTCTTTTTTGTCATTGCTGGTTTTTTTGGGGCCATGCTGTTTTACGAGCGGCAGCCCCTGAAAATGATGAAAAACCGGGTTTTGAGAATCGCCTTCCCCTTTATGGTGTTTGTTGTGTTGCTTTGGCCAATTGTCATCTTTGCCTTTGGGTTCAGCCAAGCTGTTTTGGATGGTGAGGAAAATCCCCTGGGAATTGCCATGGCAACCTTCGCAGACGGTTCGGCTTTCCTGCCAAGGGCGACCATGCACCTGTGGTTTTTGTATTATCTATTCATGATTACTGGGGTGACGGTCATCTTAGGGCTGCTTCTGAAGCCTGCGAAGTTTTTTACCCTAGAAATTAAAAAAGGTACAAGTTGGATCATTCAACGGCCTCTGGTCCGGGTTGCTGTCCTTGCCGGAATTATCTACGCCATCCTCTCCACGTACCACACCTTTAAATTCGAGACCTCCGTCTCCTGGATTCCTGATGCCAAAATCTTCATTTTTTACCTCACCTTTTACCTGGCTGGGTGGGTATTGTATACATCCCGACAGCACCTGGATAGGTTCATGCGCCATGACTGGGCGTTTACCATCATGGCATTCGTGCTGGTTGCGATCAAGGGCCTAACCATGAAAAATATAGGACCAGGATCTCCAGGCACAGTTGAAGGCTTAATCCTGTTGAGTGCTGTCATGGTCAGTTTATTCGTGTCTGGCATCACTGGGCTTTTTATCCGATACAGCAGTAAGTACTCAGCGAGGATGCGCTACTTGTCGGATGCTTCTTATTGGGTGTACCTGATTCATTTTCCTGTAACGATTATCCTGCCTGCAGCCATATTTAAGCTTCCCATTCCCGCTGTCGGAAAGTTCCTCATCGTACTAGCGGGAACGACTTTCCTGTGCTTTGTCAGCTACCATTATCTGGTGAGAAGTACGTTTATAGGGAAGTTTTTAAATGGGCGAACTTATCCCAAGAAGGCTGAGGTAAAACTCCCAAAGGTCAATGTTGACTCTCTTTGATAGCTCCGAATAGGAAAATACTTGCAGGTTGTAACAGCGAAAAATCCCACCTAAAAAAAATAAGGGGATATAAAACCACATGCTGACAAGACGGTTGATCTAGTAACATATTCTACTGTTAATCTGCTTTTTTACTGCCCTAATTCTTGGGATCTAATTTAATACACATGAAACAAGTCAAAACCTATTTGCTACTCCTTGCCTGCTCCATTTTTTATGCGCATGCACAAGTTGATTCGCTGGATAATACCAAGACAGAAGCTCACATCGATATTCCTGGCACCCAATACAGCATGACCAAGCCAGATGAATCGTTTTCTGTTTCGAAGGCTTTTACCGGATTACAAAGCGAAGACTTGGACGCAGGCATTAACATAACGGAGTTGCCCATGCCTTTTGAGCAAATGTTACCCATGTTTGCAAAAGACTTGCCTCCAAAGAATGGCAAGCTGGTATTTGAAAGGGATTACCTCATGAATGGACATAGGGTGAAACTTTACAAAACTGACGTTGTCCACAAATCAACAGTAGAACAACTTGCTAATCCAGAAGGAGAAGGGAAGCCAATTATTGGCTGGCTAATGTTGTATGGGGATGAAACATTTTATCTAACGATCGCCGGAACCTATCCTCGTTCGATGGATGAGCAGCTTTCTGATAAATTTGAACAATCGCTTTTGTCTTTTCTCTACGAAAAGGATAAAGAAGTGGATCCAATGGCAGGTTTGGCGTTTGATCTGAAAGTAGACCACACACCATTGAAGTTTGCTTCAGTTATGATGCAAACAGGCGCTGTTTTCAATATGGATGGGAAATTTCCTTCGACTGCAGAGGATAATACCAACTACATGGTCATGGTTTTACCTTTCTCGGTAGAGGAAGAAAAACAAAAAGATAAGGCAATCCGCTCGGTGAAGCGTCCTTCAAACGAAGACGTCGAAATCAAGGAAGTAACTCCGGTGGGGTTTGGGGGCTTAACTGGTTATGAAGTGATAGGATACAACAAAGATGATAACAACGAACAAATATTGGAATACTCAGTGACACTTTTTGATACTGACAAGCATTATATCATCAGTGGGTTAGCAAAAAATAACCTGGAAGAATGGCTGGAAATGTTCCGATCCATCAGCCGTTCGTTCAAGTTGAGATAGCTTAGCTGTTTTCGTTGTTTCAAATGGGCAGATTTGAAGGAAAGCACTAAACGATGAAAAACTCTGGCACCGCTTTTTGTATGGATTTGAAACTGCTGAAGGCCATATGAAACTGGTCAAAAAAATAGGAAAGTTCATCTTATACTTGCTGGCGATTCCAGCTGCCTACGGACTCGTGGCAATGCTGCTAACAGCTATTACCATCGACAGAACCGGATCAGGAGAGGCGCTAACCCAAATCATATTTCTCCATACCAATGGGGTACACCTGGATATTGCCATTCCAATAGCGGATATTGATTCGATGCTGTTGACCGGATTGAAACATACTGAAGAAGAAAACTACCTTTCCTTTGGGTGGGGAGACGAAAACTTTTACCTGAACACCCCAACTTGGGGAGACTTGACCTTTCGCAACGGGTTCAATGCCTTGTTCCTGAACAGTTCAACTCTGATTCATGTCACCCGTTATAAGCAGAAAAGGGCCCGTTGGATTGCAATCAAGGTATCAGAAGTGGAACTTGGAAGGTTGAATGCCTATTTGCTGGATTCGTTTTCTCTGGATGAAAATGGCGATAAGGTCCTCCTGGAAGGCCAGGGCTATACCAGCAGAGATGATTTCTACAAAGCCAAAGGCAGCTATTCGTGCCTACATACCTGCAACAGCTGGGTAAATACTGGATTTAAGCAAAGCGGTTTGAAGGCGTGCTTGTGGACGCCTGTTGATGTTGGGTTAATGAATAAATACCGGTGAGGTGAAAGAGATTTGAAAGGATAATATAAGATCCAGAATAAGATGAGAGTATCTATCTCAATGTTAAGTTTGGTTGCCCTGGCTTTTTTGAATCAAGTGAATTACGAAACTACAGATAAGTCCGTAGTTGTTGGCGATTCTTTTGACCTATTTCAGGCAGGGGAAAAAGGGCTATTTACCACGAGGCATGATAGTACGGATGGAATCAGATTGATTGGTATCTACCTAACCAAGGTGAATGATACAACGGTAGAGTTTAGTTATTCCAGTTTGCACAACTGGAAGCATACAACCAAGCTTTAGGGAGAAGCATTTCTCATTGGAATTGATACCATCACAAGTACTTTATCTCCAGTCTACCATTTTCAGGCATTGGAAAAAGAAATTGAGATATTTGTGAGCAAGAGTAGGCCGAAAAATGGAGCCCTTGCAGTAGTTAAGGATAAGCTAAACAGGATTCCCTCAAAGCTGATGCACTATAAATAAACTATCCCGTATCCTGACCAAATACATCAATTATTTCCAGTTAGGATGACACTACTACCGAAAAAAGTAACCTAACCCTCCTCATAACCTCACATGAAAATAGAACACGTAGCCATCTGGGTAACTGATTTGGAAAAAATGAAAGCTTTCTACGAAAAATACTTCCACGGTAAGGCAGGAGAAAAATACCTCAACCCCAAAAAGAATTTCAGTTCCTATTTCCTGAAGTTTGACAGTGGGTCCAGGCTGGAATTAATGCATAAACCGGAGATTCCCCAATCCACCAACAATGTAGAAGCCCAATTTACCGGCATCATCCATCTGGCAATTTCTGTAGGGAGCGTTAAGCAAGTCGATGACTTGACCCAGAAGTTGAGAACCGATGGATTTAAGGTCATTGGGGAGCCCAGGTATACCGGAGATGGATACTATGAAAGTGTGATCTTAGATCCCGAAGACAATCGAATAGAGATCACTGTTTGAGGATATTTTCACCTTTGGTATCGCCCAAAATTCAGTATCTTCCTGAATCATATTATGAAAGAGCAACAAAAGTACAGTCCTGTGCTAATCCTCGCAGTGGTGTGCTGCGCCATCGGGTGTCTGCTTTTGGCATCCACCAAATTAGTGGATACCGAACTCGACCTGTTCACCTACGGCATTGCTATCAACGGAATCGGCATTGCGCTCTTTCTGTACAGCCAGGGGCAGAAAAGCAAGAATGCCGAATAACCGCTGAAGCCGTGCTCCCAGTTATAGAAACCCGCGGAGGCCCACAAGCCTACACCGACTCTCTTCCATGAATCCAGGTATAATTCTAGAAACGATCAGTAGCGCCTATTCTCCTTTGACAAAGGAATGTCAGCAGGGGCTACTGGCCAATGTAACCCTGTTGTCTCTAGAAAAAGGTACGGTGCTCGTTCGGGAGGGGCAGCATGCTGACAAAACCTACTACATCGTTCAAGGCAGTGCTCGGGCGTACTACCTGCAAGAAGGAAAAGATGTGTCCGATTGGTTTGCTTTCGAGCATGAATTCATCAGTTCAATTGTGAGTTTTTTCACCCATCAGCCTAGCCCCCATTTTATCGAATTACTGTCGGATTCCGTGCTGATTGAGCTTTCACGAGATGCCATCGAAAATCTATCTGATAAATACCATGACTTTGAGCGCTTGATCCGGGTGGTGGTCACCAAGACTATGCTGAGTCAGCAGGAACGCATTGCTTCCATCCTCTTTCAAAAGGCCGAACAGCGGTACGAAAACCTGTTGGCAATCCATCCCAATATCATCCAGCGGGTGCCGTTAACGCACATTGCCTCTTACCTGGGAATCACCCTCGAAACCTTGAGCCGAATACGGGGGCTCAGGAAGTGAATTTGATCTACATCAAATGAATTGATGCTGAACAATCAGTCCTTTGTGAAAAAGGATGAGACGATTACATTATTTTTCCGGATTTGTAATTACCCTTTTTGTTGGGGTGCATATGATTAATCACGCACTGAGTCTTTGGGGAGTAGATGTTCACATTGCCTTTATGGACATGGCGAGATTGGTGTATAGGAATCCAGTATCGGAAATGCTGCTGCTGACAGCTGTGGGCATTCAAATAGGCACAGGTCTACGGCTTTTCGCTCATAAGCGTAACGCAGTCCACGGTATCTTTGAAAAAATGCACCTCTGGACAGGTCTGTATTTGGCCATGTTCTTTTTGATCCATGTGGGGGCGGTCTTGACCGGAAGATACATGCTGAACCTGGACACAAACTTTTATTTTGGGGCAGCTGGATTGAACCTATTTCCTCTGAACGTATTTTTTATTCCCTACTACGGGCTGGCAATCGTTTCATTTTTCGGACATATTTCGGCTATCCATTCTCTCAAGATGAAGCATCAGCTATTTGGCCTATCGGTGCAACAACAATCCCAACTGATTGTAGCAACTGGGATTGTGGTAAATTTGGTTGTGCTATATGGATTGACAAATGGATTTACGGGGATTGAAATCCCGAAGGAGTATAATTTTATGGGGGAACATTGAAAGAATGATACTAACTTATGTTCTGTTACTGAAAGGGGAAGATTTTACTAGCTAACATAATGTTTGACGTATGAGAACCTACCTAACCTTTCTGCTATCTCTCCTGTCGATTACTTGCTTCAGCCAGGAAATTTCTGTCAAAGAGGTCTTGACAAAGACGGACAGTGCTATTCGAGGGATCAATACTATATCTTATTGGATTGACCATGAACTGAGATATTTTACAAATGAAGACACTATAGATGGAAGGGCAATTTGTCACTTGCAGGCTGCACCCAAAGATTCCCTAAAAATTTACCATAATGTTGTGCTATTAAGCGAAGCTCGGCAGCAAGTTTATAATGGAGCTAGCATTCTGCACATCAATCTTAAAGACAGTTCTTCACTAATTTTTGATCCCAAACTACACGGATATGGCTCGATCAAGGGTAACCTCATCGGCAAACTCATCCAATATGATCTTTTTACGGAAAGTGTATTCTCGAAAAAGTTGCAGGACACCGCTTTGGTTGATTACTCCCTGGCAGAAACAATATTTGATAACCAGGAAGTGTACGCCGTTTCATTTGAGTATAAGTACAGCGATGAGTTTGAAGATGATCAAGCTACCTATTTCATCAGGAAGAGCGACTTTTTTCCTATTGGTTACGAAGCGAGTGTATATTTCCAAAACATGCTCCAGTACAGATCTTATTCCCTATCCAATATTTCTGTAAACACCACTTTCGAGGATAAACTATTTGATTTGGATTATAATATTATTGACAAAACGAAAGTAAAAAATTTCATCCCTAAGCGAAAAGAACCCTTTTTACTAAGCGGAACTGATGCTCCTGAAATTGACCAAGCAACCATATTAGGAAAAGACTTTCAGCTAAAAGACCATAAAGGCAAAATCGTCATCCTGGATTTTTGGTACCGAAGCTGCTATCCCTGTATAAAAGCCTTGCCTGATCTGCAAAGAATTGCCTCCGAATCTAGCCCTGATGATGTACTTGTAGTAGGAGTAAACCCTTTTGATAACAAGGAGCAAATCGTAAGCTTCCTGCGTGAAAAAAATATTACGTACACGAATATTTACCAGGCAAAAAACATAGTTGCCGACTACAAGGTAAGTGCCTATCCCACGTACTACATAATTGATAAGCAAGGGAGAATCTACTCCGCCCATGAAGGCTGGTCAGATACCTTTTATGATGACCTCATAAAGAAGATAAATTCGATAAAATAACTTATCGATCTTATTTTTCGTTGAATCCGTTCACATAATCAGGCCTGTGAAAAAAATTTCCATCAAAAAAGGAGAGGTGATTCAGCGAAAGGGCGACTTGAACCACAAGGTGTATCACGTGAAATCTGGTCTCTTAAGAAGCTATTCGATTGACAAAAACGGCAAAGAAAGCATCTTCATGTTTGCCCCGGAAGGATGGACCATTGGAGATGCTACAGACGGGGAATTAGCCGCCGAGCTGTACATTGATGCCCTGGAGGACTCTACCGTGGTGGTCTTTCCGAAAGACTTGAAGCGAGAAGAAAAACAC
>JBCDIQ010000298.1:0-7659 GCA_039024295.1 Bacteroidota bacterium
GACAATGGAGAGAGTTTCAACTCATACTTATATGAAAAAGATGAGACTTGAGAAACCAGACAGAAAAAGTGTACGGTAGTGAGTCAAATATTAGAATAGGCCCACAGATCAAATCCGATTTGTGGGTTTTTTTATATGCAGACTTCACAGCTTTCCAACCTTGATAGACGAAGGCTACATTAAATACCGCCAGCATTGGATTCAGACAGCTCCATTTTCTGAGCAAATCTGCAAGGAATTGGCTTTAGCACGCCAATGGGCATTCGAAGCTGGGCTCATTGGTTTTGATCCTGTTCAAAACGTAGGCTATGGAAATATCAGTCAAAGGACTCAAAAGGGATTTCTGATTTCCGGTACCCAAACCGGGGATTTCCCTCAACTGAATGGGAGTCATTTTTGCCACGTAGATAGATATAACCTTGATACCAATGAGCTTTGGTGCCAAGGACCCATCAAAGCCTCCTCAGAGGCACTGACCCATGCTGTCGTGTATGCACAAGACGAATATTGTCAGGCTGTTATTCATGTTCATAGCAGGGACTTATGGGAACGCTTGCTGCACCAAATTCCCACTACGGATGACAATGTCCCCTATGGTACGCCAGAGATGGCTTACGAAGTGATGAGGTTATTTTTGGGCAACGAAATCCATCGGGTTAACGCATTTGCGATGGCGGGGCACCAAGATGGGATTGTTACATTCGGAAATAGCCTTGAAGCAGCATGGAAGGTGCTTCAAGGCTTGATAAGTCAGGATGCAGAAGATTGAGCAGCTTCCAATTCGGTATCACGTCCGACTTGTTCCCATTGAGTCAATTCATCCAATAAATGCTGACTGTGCTGCCGGATGGCATCAACTGCATCAGCACCGAGGGCAAGCCTTAGCGGCGTATTTTCACTGTTGATTGCCTGTTCAATTGCTTGGGCTGCCTTGAAAGGGTCTCCAGCCTGGGTTCCGTCCATGCCTTTCGTAAATTCACGAGTACCTCCTACGGTTTCTTCATATGCCGCTAACTTGGGCATATGACGTAATGCATTGCCTGCAAATTCTGTTTTAAATGCACCAGGCTCGACAATCATCACTTTGATTCCGAAAGGGGCCACTTCCTGGGCTAGGGCTTCCGAGGCACCTTCCAAGGCAAATTTAGAAGCCGAATAGGCAGAAAACCCTGCAAAAGACATCTGACCGCCCATGCTGCTCATGTTCACAATGGCACCAGACTGCTGCTCACGCATATGAGGAAGCACCTCTTGCATAACAGACACAGCCCCAAAGAAGTTGGTCTCCATTTGTGCCCTAAGTTCCTCCTCTGGGGTTTCTTCAAGTGCACCTACAATACCGTATCCCGCATTGTTAATCAGCACATCAATTCTGCCAAAGCGGTTAATGGCCTGGGCTACTGCTGCTTTCACTTCTTCTGGGCGGGTGACGTCCATCTTTATGGGTTCAACACGGTCGGGAGCCAATGCCTGAATTTCCAGCAGTCGTTCCAGCCGCCGTGCAGTTACCACTACCTGGTGGCCTTGCTTCAATGCATATTCTGCGAATGCACGCCCAAATCCGGCGGATGCACCAGTGATAAACCATACGTTTGAAGTAGTTTTCATTTGGATTTATTTTTTTGTTACCTCAAAGTACAGGAAATCCCAGCGTTTAGGCCTTGCAAGATTCAAAGGGATACTTGCAAATTTCAAATCAGATGATCCAAAGAGAAGATAGGCATTAGGAGATGGCATTCATCCGCCTGAACTGGGTAGGGGTTACCTGAGCAAATTTTTTAAAGAAACTGGAGAAGTGTGCCGGTTCATTGAATCCCATGGCAAATGCAATCTCCTTAACACTATCTGTAGATCGGAGCAGGTATGCCTTTGCGTGTAGAAAAACTTGTTCTTGAATCATATGCTTGGCAGTCTTTCCGGTAATCCGTTTTACCACCGCATTGAGGTGATTAGGGTGAATGGCCAATAAGTCAGCATAAAAGGAGGTCGAATAATGTTCCGATGATCCCTCGTCTTGGTTAAACACAGAATTGATGTGTTCTTGGAATTGGGTAACCAGTTTTACATCAGCTCCCATGTTGTGCTCAGTGGTGTTTTCCCAGGTAGAGGATTGGGGTTGAAATCGCCTGATGTTGAGTAAAAGCAACTTGAGGTAATGGGCGATAAATTCAAATTTGTCTGCATGAGTTGACCGGTATTCGGTCAGCATATCCTTGAACAAAGAAGCCAAGACTTCTACTTTTTCTTGTGGAACTGAGAAGGGGGCTACTTGGTCCAGCTTTAGGAAGGGAAAATCCAGCAAGAGTCCATCACTTAGCCCATATTGACTCAAAAAATCTTGGGTACATAAGAGGTAGTATCCGCTCCAATCATTTTCAATCTCCCAGGAAATCAGCTGATAGGGAGAGTTAAACAGGATGTTTGCTGTTAGCTGGGGAATTCCATTCCATACATGAGAAGTGCCTTCATAAAGTAATCCAACCGCATAAAATTCATGTTTGAAGGGTTCTACCTGCCTTTTGATAGTAGGCATATTCTCCTCAAAAGACCTTATGTCAAAACCTGAGTATCCTGGCGGGGGAATTTCAAGGTATTCACAATATGCCTCAAGGGTGTCCAGGTATTTCACAGGGGGCTTTTCTAGAGGTAAGAAAGAAACCACAGGAAAGGTTTTTCATTCCATAAAAAACCACCCCTTCCATAAGAGGTGGTTAACACACATATGCAGATGCAGTTAGTCTTTAAGCGTATACGTCAAGCCAATGGACAAGACATGCTTGAACTGGGTTCGTGGAGCCCTTCTCTCAATTACTCCATCCTCATTTTCATCAATGGCAAAACGGATGTCATCGTCATAGATCAGGTGCGTAAAGAAGGTCGTAGTGATGTATTTATTCACTTGAAATGCAAGCAGGTTTTCCCAGTTAACGTCCACATTGCCAAAGTTTTCGAGGTAATTGGTGAAAAAGTCAGCCTTGGTCTGGAAGGTCACGTTTTCCATGACATCCGTACGGTACTTGAGGTTCAAAAAAGTACCCAGTTCAACGCGAATCTCTTCCCCTGCAAAATCTGCTGGCATGTACAGGGTACTCAGTGTGGTGTCCAATACAATGGTCGTCTTAGAGTTTACCGGAGAAAAATAGACACTAAAATCTTCATTAGGCTGGTAGTCAAGGCCAATACCCCAGTTGATATATCCAGGGGCCAAGGTCTGAGAAATATAGTTTCTGGGACCGGTAGGGCCTTCAGGAAACTCAAACCCAATGTCAAACTGGGTCCGGAAATTCAATAAAGTTGAAGCAAGCAGAACAGGGGACAAACGATACCCATACTTAGAAGTCAGATCAATACGGTCTTCGCTTTTTACAAACTCTGCATCCGAATCACCCTGGCGAATGGTACCATAAGCCAAATCAAGGGTGTTGGTCCACTGGTGTTTGCCTTTTTCGTAGTTGGCAAAAAAGTTGCCCAATCCAGTAATGGCCAATGAGGGAATACCCCCCCCTTGCCAGAAGCCGCTAAAGCCCGTATTAGTGAAGTTTAGCCCTACAGTCATGCCTTTTTTCCAGTAAGAGGTATCTGCAGGACTCTCAGGGGAACCAGGCGTTTGTGCTTTCGCTGAAATAGCAATCCCAAGGATCAGGAAGAGGGTAAAAAAAATGTTTTTCATAACGAGGATAATGGGAATTAATAGAATTCTATGCGGTGCAAATTGAAGGAGACATTCACTAAATGCCAAATACCTGAGTAAGTATTTTCCTGTGACTTTTATCGGGTATTCACTTCTCTTGGACAAGGGAATCCTAAAAAGTCACCTCCAGGCTTTCGAAATAAAGACGTAACTTGGTCGAATGAATCCTGACAACATAGCATTTGGGCAAATCCTGGTTTACCTCTTAGGAGGTGCAGGCATTTTTAGTCTGCTATTGTTAGTGGTAAAGCTCCTGGCACCAGACCGCCCGAATCCTGAGAAAAATACTTCTTATGAGTGCGGGGAAGATGCAATAGGAAGTGGAATTGTGCAGTTTAATCCCCGGTTTTACTTGATAGGGTTGATTTTCCTCATTTTTGACCTGGAGGTCATCTTTATTTTTCCGCTGGCATTGGTCTATGCTGATCCAGAGCTGGTGAATCAAATTCCCGGGTGGGGCATACTCGCCTTAGCAGAAATAGGAATTTTTATTGGAATCCTCTTGGTAGGATTTGCTTATGTATGGGTAAAGGGAGACCTGGATTGGGTAATTCCCAGCCCCATTACGCCAGAGATCGACCAACCCGTTCCCCTTTTAATGTATGAGGAACTGAACAAGAAATATAGCAAAAGCACTCCCCCCAAAGAGAAAGTGCTGGAATAATTCTTGTGACGAATTTGGACTACCTAAAATCCTTGGCGATCTCGCTGGCCACTACCTGTCCTGAAATAAGGGAAGGGGGAACACCAGGACCTGGAACCGTTAATTGTCCTGTATAATACAGGTTCTTTACCCGCTTGGATTTAAGCTTAGGTTTGAAAAAGGCCGTTTGCATCAAAGTATTGGCCAGTCCATATGCATTTCCTTTGAAGGAATGATAGTCCTTTTCAAAGTCCTTCATTGCATAGCTTCGCTTAAAGGCAATGCTGTCGCGGAGAGATTCTCCTGTTAAGCGTTCAAAGCGGTTTAGCAATACATCAAAATATTGCTCCCTTCTTTCTTCGGAGTCTTCCAGACCAGGTGCCAATGGTACCAGCATGAACAGGTTTTCACATCCTTTCGGTGCTCCGCTAGGGTCTGTATGGGTGGTTGCTGATACATAAAATAGCGGTTTAGTTGGCCAGGCAGGCTGGGTGTAGATTTCTCGCGCGTGAAGCTCGAAATCTTCATCAAAGAAGAGGTTATGATGAAGGATGGAGGACAGCTTTTTCTCCACGCCAATGTAGAAGAGCAGGGAAGAAGGAGACATCACCCGGTTTTCCCAGTACTCATGGTTGTAGGTGCGCCAAGGCTTTTCCAATAATACCTGATCCGTATGGCGATAATCACTATTTGCCACAAGAATGTCTGCTTCAAATGTACCATTATTGGTGTGAATCAAACGCGCCTGCTGGCGATCACGATCCACCTCAATCTGCTCTACTTCGGTATTTAGCACAAACTCTACCCCCTGGTCTTCAGCGATCTTGGTCATAGCACGCACAATCTGGTTCATGCCCCCCATAGGATACCAGGTACCCAAAGCCAAATCTGCATAATTCATCATGGAGTACATAGCAGGGGTTTTTTGTGGCGTGGCACCCAAAAACAGAACCGGAAATTCGAGCAACTTAACCAACCTGGGGTTTGAGAAATTCTTCCTCACGTGCTTGCTCAACGAGCTGAGCATCTGAATCCGCAAACTTTCCCGGATCAGCCTGAAATCGATAAATTCTGTGATGCTATGGGAGGGACGGAACACATAATCCTTCATGCCCACTTTGTATTTGTAAGCTGCCTGCTCCATGAATTTTTTCAGGCGCACACTACTACCGGGTTCCTCCTTTTCAAATAATGCTTCTAACTCCTGCATACTAGCAGGAATATCCATGGTATCCCCCTCTCCAAAGTAAATCCGGTAGGAAGGATCCAGACGCTTTAATTCGTAAAAATCCGCGGTTTTCTTACCAAAAATGGAAAAGAACTCCTCGAAGACGTCTGGCATCCAGTACCAGCTGGGACCCATATCAAAGGTATACCCATCCTTCTGCCAGATACGGGCACGTCCTCCCGTCTGGTCATTTTTTTCAAGTACGGTAACCTTGTACCCATCCTTTGCTAGCATAGATGCTGCTGCTAGTCCTGCAAATCCAGCTCCAATTACAATTACGCGTTGTGATTTCGCCATGTGTATAGTGAGAAAGTAAGATCGAAATTATTGTCAACTACTCACAAACGGGCATTTTTGTTTATGTATGCAAAAAAACATATGTAGATTTTCCGGGCGCCTCTACATAGATTAATGTAGACCACTGAGCCAGCTTACTGCCGCCGTTGCACAATGCTCTCCATCAATAGCAGCAGACATGATTCCCCCTGCATATCCAGCTCCCTCCCCACAAGGAAACAGCCCAGCCACTTGTGGATGTTGTCGGGTGAGTTTATCTCTGGGAATCCTGACTGGGGATGAAGTACGAGATTCTACCCCGACTACGATTGCCTCCTCGGTGAGGTAGCCTTTTAACTTGTCGCCAAAATGCTTAAATCCCTTCTGGAGGCGTAGATGAACAAGTTCTGGAAGTACCTCCCTAAGATCTATTGAGGTGACACCTGGTAAATATGAACAGCCGGGTAAATCCTGGGAAGGTTTTCCTACAACAAAGTCTGTCAACCGTTGGGCAGGAGCCACCTGTTGCCCTCCTGCTGCCTGGAAGGCACATTGTTCGATTCTCTTCTGGTATTCCATGGCCGAAAGCGGATGCTCAAAATCAAAATCACTCAATTCAAGCGAAACCACCATGCCACTATTGGCATAAGGATTATTTCGCTTGGAAGGCGACCACCCATTTACCACAATTTCTCCATTATCCGTAGCAGCTGGACAAATGATGCCTCCTGGGCACATGCAAAAAGAGTATACGCCCCGACCAGCTTCTTGGCTTACCACAGAATAAGCCGCAGGCGGCAGTACTTCTGGCCTATCTCCCTGTAGCCGATATTGAATTTGGTCGATAAGCGATTGGGGGTGCTCAACCCTGACGCCCAGTGCAAAGGGCTTGGCATGTATCGCAATGCCAGCATGGTGAAGCAGCTCAAAAATATCCCTTGCAGAATGACCCGTGGCTAAAATCAATGCTTGAGCAGGAATGGTACGATTTCCATCCAACTCCAGTGCCGCCAATTTGTCAAACTGTGTATGAATTCCCGTAAGCCTGGTTTCGAACAAGACCTCTCCACCACAGGCAATGATCTGCTCTCGAATGAATTGGATGATTCCTGGTAGCAGGTTGGTGCCAATGTGCGGATGCGAATCAATCAGTATATCCTCACTTGCACCAAACTGATGTAAAATGTGCAACACTCGTGTTAAATCACCTCGTTTTCCCGAACGGGTGTACAGCTTTCCGTCTGAGAAAGTCCCAGCTCCTCCTTCGCCAAAACAATAATTACTTTCTGGATTCAGGGTACCCTCCCTGTTCAGGAGTGCCAGGTCCCTCCTGCGTGGACGAACCGCTTTCCCCCGTTCAATCACTACAGGCTTAACCCCTAGTTCTATTAACCGCAGTGCGGCAAACAATCCTGCAGGGCCTAACCCAACAATGTGGACCTCGGGCTTACCAGTGACGTTTTGTAGCGGGAGCTTCCAATTATCTGCTGGTTGGTAGGGCTGGTCCACCCATACAACAAATTGCAGCACAAACCGGATCGGTTTGCGCCGCGCATCTATTGATCTTTTTCTTAATTTCAGGTGGGTAATACGCTTGGGAGAAACTCCCAATTTGCGTGCTACCATTCGCTTTTGCCGTTCAGGATTCAATGCATCCTCCGGAACCGTCCGTATCGTCACCTCTTTTGGCATGAGGCAAAGATACATCGCATGACTTTATCAGGCCAAATAGTCAGAATCGCTATTAGCTATTAGCTGATAGTTGTTAGGTGAGAGGTTGAAAGCTTGGGCTTCGTATTTTCCTAAAACCTAAAACCTAAA
>JBCDIQ010000299.1:0-7642 GCA_039024295.1 Bacteroidota bacterium
CCGCCTGCCTGGTACAGGATATCCTTGAGGCTCATATTTCGAGTCAACTGGTAGGTTCCCGGTTTCTGAACGGCACCTTCTACTTCGATGTACTGAAAGAAAATAAAATCATATTTTGAATATACCTTTACGTTGTCAAAGCCGCTCAGCTTGACCGTGTCAAGCGTGAAGTCATCTTGCCAGTTTTCTTTAACACTAATGCGCTGGGTTAAGCGGGATTTGGGATCAGTAGATTCCTCGAGAATGTCTAGGGGGCTATCCGTATCACCTTCTTGGCCGGCTCCAGTTTCAACAGCAGTTTCCTCCAATTTCAATTGTTCTTGTAATTGCTGCTGTTTGTAAGCAAGCGTTCGTTTGGCAGCAAGGTCTTCTGCAGTCGTCAAGGTGGTCAGAACAATATTTTCCCTATCTGCATCCCTTTTTAACCCACCTGCTAGAAACAGGAGATCTCGCAGGTTCATGCCAGGTCGTAAAATATAAAGGCCGGGCTTGCGTACTTCGCCCTCTACCAGGATGTAGCGGGTATCCCGAAAGTCCTGTTCAGAGAAAATGATGATGTTATCAAAGAATTGTAAGGGAGGGTCTGCAAAAACACTGAGTACGGAGTCTTCTAAAGCTAGAATATCTGCTAAAGAGAGGCTATCGCTGGTAATATCCCCTGCCTTGTACATCGCCTCAATAGTAGAATCTCTTTGAGCGGAGGGCATAGAATTCCAGAGGTAAGCTGCACCCAGGTTGAAGCCTACATATTCCAATTCAAGGTCAGGGTTGGTGAACCTCAACAGGTAGGCACGTTTGAGGTAGGCATCTGCACCTAGGCCCCCTGCTTTTTTGATCAAATCTGAAACCCTTTCTCCCGCCTCAATTTCATACACATCCGGATAAATTACCGGACCTGTTATCTGGGCAATATTGCTTAAGCCGATATTAATAGATTTTATCAGCACCACATCCCCATTGTTCAATGGAATAGATGTATTGGCAGAAAGGATGGAGTCCAGAGACAGATTAACAACGGACTGCTGATCGTTTTGGGTTCTGATAACCTGTACCGTAGATTTTCGTGCGTCATAGGTCAGCCCTCCTGCAAACTCAATCAAATCCTTCAGTCCTTCCCCTTCTTTTAGCTCGTAAGCCATAGGACGTTTTACATTTCCTTCTATTTCTACAACAGTACGCTGCGCAGGAACGAAGATAAAATCATCTTCCTGCAAGTAAACCGAACGTGTATCCCCACGAATCAAGTAGTCATATAAATCAATTTGATCTTCGGTTTTATTGCCCCGTTTGATGTAAATATTTCGGACAGATCCCAGATTGGTAATGCCTCCAGCTTCAAATAAGGCATTAAACGCTGTGGTGGTAGCGGCAAGCTCATAGGTGCCAGGCGTGCCTACTTCCCCAATGATGTTCACGTTGATCGAGCGCCTGTTTTGACCCATCATCACTTCAATGGTAGAGAAGGGAGATACGATGGACCTGAATCGTTTGGTGATTAACTCAACTGTCTTTTTATAGGTGAGGCCTGCTACGTAGATTTTCCCCACCGAATTGTAAAAGATAGAACCATCACTTTGAACAGGAAGGCTGGTGGTAAGTTCACTTGACCCCCAAATTGTTACCACAAACTGGTCATTAGGGCCTACGATATAGTCTGAAGGGGGAATTAAACTGGTTCCACGCTGGAAATCAACAGATTCTTGGCGAAAAATCTCATGTCCAAACACCTGCCGCCCGGGAGCTATCTGTACTTGGCTTTGAATTTTTTGTTTATCATCCTCGTCTTCTGGGTCGGCCTCCTCTTCTTTAGCATCTTGTTCGTCTCCATTATTTGAATCTGAATCACTGCTTTGTTCTTGCGGGGTTACCTGGGGAGAGGTGTTTGGCTGTTGTCCCACCCTTGCTTCGCTTGGTGTCAAGAGGGGGGCCTGAGAGCCACTTTGCAAGGAGGGAAGTTGGTTCAGGATATCTGTCGGGATCTGATTTCTAAGCTCCAATGGAATTTGCCCGCCATTTTGTTGGATAAGTTCCAAAGCCCTTTTGGTATCAATCTGAGCATGCGCTGAGGAAAACCATCCGGTAAGACAAACAAGAACGATAAGAAAACGAAAAATATATGCAGGCAAGGAGCGATGTTTCATTGGGTTGGATAATTGGCGCAAATCTAAGAAAACATTTTTGACTCCATGAATAAGGCTTACATTATTGACAACAAAATAGGCAGGTTGCTTACTTGCGATACAGCAGGGCACGCTGGACGCTGCTCATTGGGTATGAAGCAACTTCGGTTACACCGATGCTTGGGTCAAGTGTATCTCCTGAAACGTTCTTCTCATCCATCCGGCCAGTGAAGATCTCACATCGAATGTGATCTCCAGCATGGTAATAGCTGGTCATGAGCAGGGTTTGGTTGACAGAAAAACGACTTAATAAGTAGTTCCTGGATCGATAGCTGTCCAGGAAAATAGAATTCTTCTCGTCCAAAATGAAATAAGTGTAAGCGGTGTCTTGTGCCACCATTTCATATCCCCTTTCATCCCTTTTTTCTCCGGTGTCATACACAATGGTCCATTTGATCCGATGCGCTGAATCGGTAGGGCTTACATGTAATTCCATTTTTAAGTCGTACAGTTTGCGGCCCCCCATGGCATAGGTAGTTACCTGGCCTTCCCAGTCTCCATACCAGTCATCAGGAAAAGTAGCAAGTTGATCCTGGGCATGACCAATAGTTGGACAGAGGCTGGCTACCATCAAAAAAAGGAGGAGGGTGCGTGAAGAAGGTAAAAGATTCATGGTGTTAATAGTTAATTCTAGGCACAAAAAGGGACTTTCCCAGGTCAAATTCCACTTCCGATTGTTTGGCATTATCTAGCGGAAAGCTTTGCCAGTCAGGCGTGGGCGTAAGTCGCATCCGTTTTTTGCCAATGGTTACCTCCACAGGCATCCTGAAATTTGCCGTATTGCACACCCATTTATACTCAAGAGTACCCTTGTTTCCACGCTTCTTCTTAATCCTGTAAGCAAGAATCGGCAGCTTGGTTTCCCTGAGGTATTGCTGGAACAGGTAGGTATAATCCTGCCCGAGCTTCTCATTAAAATAGGCAATCACCTGCTGTGAATCCATCTGTTGCATCATGTGGTCAAGCGCAAATGATTTAATGGTCCTAAACCATAGGTTGTCATTATTCACAGCTGTTCTGAGGCTATGTAACATCCAGGACCCTTTGTAGTACATGTCTGAGCCTACCCAATCATTATAGTTCACCCCTAGTGGACCAATGATAGGAGTTTTGTTTTTGATGTACTCTTTTTGCTCCAACAAATACTTTACTGCCGTTTCATAGCCATCTTTTTTCTCCAAATACAAGGCTTCAGCATAGGTGGTAAAAGATTCATGTATCCACAATTCGGCATGGTCGTTTGCACTGAGGCTGTTTCCAAACCACTCGTGCCCGGATTCATGTATGATGATGAAATCAAACCCATAATCATTGTTCCGATATTTATTCCCATAGGCGATGGCCCCCTGGTGCTCCATGCCCCAATAACTGCTTTCGACCAAAGCAAATCCATCTCTGGAAAAAGGGTAGGGACCAAACAAGTCCTCAAAGGTTTTCAACATAGGCTTCACCTGCCGGAAATGGGCCTTTGCGACTTCTTCATTGTAGGAGAGTACGTAATAGTCCAATCTATAAGCTAGGGTATCATTTACATAGGCTTGGGAAAAATGGACGTAATCACCTGCATAGAAAGTTACATTGTAGCTGTTAATAGGGTAGCTCACAAACCATTCAGATCGGGTGAAGTTCCCTGCAAGCTTGGTTTTTTTTCGTAAAACTCCATTGGAGATGACTTCTAAGTCCTGCGGAAAAATGAGGGATATCCGCATGCTATCAGGCTCATCCGAGAGATGGTCCTTTAATGGCCACCAACAGCTTGCCCCTAAGCCTTCGCAGGCAACCCCGATCCAATGTCGGCCATTCCTGTCCTTTTCCCACACAAATCCCCCATCCCAGGGAGGACGAATGGCCTCAATTGGGGTTCCAAAGTACACCACTTTGAAGCTATCTTGTATACCATGTGGTATGGTATTGGGAAAATCGATGAACACAGCGTGATGTTCACGTTCAAAAGTGAGGCGTTTGTTATGGTATTCGATCCGCTCGATCTCCATGTTGGAGAATAAATCGATTTGAATCCTGCTGAAAGGCTGAGTTGCTCGGAAGTGGAATACATTGCTGCCGGCAATTCGTCTAAGGTCAGGGTTCACCTTTACTTCCAGGTCATAAAAAGTAACATCGTAGCATGACCGGAGGGGAGACAAAGTACCGCGTAAAGAATCTGCCCGGGAAAATTTCTGGCTAAACAGCAACCCAGGACTTAACAACAATAGAACAGACAAAATGCATGCAAGAGGGTAGTATGGGTTATTCATGGTAGGTGAAGTTCATGCTTTTCTTGTTCAACTTCCCAGAAGCCTTTTTTCGTATAAATAACCAGCAAACCAAATCCTTAAGATAACTTCTCCTTTACTTTGTCGGATCAGCAGGAATTGTTTTTGGTCTAACGGGATAAGTGAGAAGGAGTAGGTGGCCAATTTCCCGTTTGGCTTCTGGGTATGAAAGAAAAATGCCCTCCCATTCTGGTGCAGGGCCGTATCTGCCGCCATGACAGAGTCGTTGAGTTGAACAAAAATTGTGTATTTTAAAAAGGAAACTGAAAAGGTTGGGGTAATCCGGGTACTGTCATCCTGGAAGTGGAGCAAGCGATAGGCGTCAGGCACTCCGAAGCCATGTGCATAATCAAAATAGGGGAATAGCTTGCTACTGCCCATGATCACCTGTTTCAACTGGGCAGGTCGAAGGCCTGGATATTTCTGCAGCACGCATGCTGCAAATCCTGTTACCAGAGGGGCGGAAAAAGAAGTTCCTCCCATTGTTTCATACCGGCCCTTTTTGCCAGCGGTAAGCACATACCCCGGTGCAGATACCTCAGGTTTAAGTAGACTGTCTGCATTTGGTCCGTAAGAGGAAAATTTCATGCGCAACGGGAACATAGGATACACCGCCCCAACTGAAAGGACTTCTGGTACATCTGCTGGAGTTCCGAGGAAGTTCCATTTATTGTCCCCGCTGTTACCGAGTGAGTTTATGACCAAAATCCCTTTTTGGGTAGCAATCCGGGCAGCTTGTGCCACCAAAGCGGTCTCCCCATCCATGTCAGCATAGGTGTACCGCTTTCGGGTATAGCCCAAAGAAGAATTGATGAGGTCAGCTCCGTTTTTATCCGCCCATTCGGCCGCGGCCATCCAATGGTCTTCTTCCTTAGCTTTCTCAAAAATTTTATGCTCAGTTCTAGCCAATAAAAATGTAGCCCCTGGCGCACACCCAATAGGCTTACCTTTGTACTGCCCAGCGATGCACCCTAGCACATTTAGTCCATGGTCATTATGGGCGTAGACAGATCTACTTTTTCGATAGAAATTTTGAGTAGCTTCAATTTTATTGTTCTTTCTAAGCTCCTCAAATGCTGGGTGAGTGTCTACTTCTCTAAAGCCTACATCAAACACAGCAATACGGACCCCCTCACCAGTCAATCCGCTGTCCTGAAGCATGTTCAGGTTCATGAGATTACGCTGGGCATAGAGGAGGGTATCCAGTCGTTGGTCTTTCGGTTGTTGTGGTGCGACAGATATCGCCGCCTCGTACTGTAGCTTCTCAATGTTTTTTACAAAAGGGAAATTCTGAATCCTGGTGATCTGTGCAGCAGTTGCATGTAGCGTCATCCCATTTACCCACCTTAACACATGGCGAACGGAATCTGTCTGCCGTATTACCGAGTCAACCCAATTTTTATGAACGGGTAAGTCAAACCAATCATATGGAGGCAACCCCTGAAGTTTGCGCCTCTCCAGGGTATGGGGATGGAAATATGTTGATGCGTTAAAATGTGTATCTGGCTTATGGGTGAAGGTGACGAGGTAGGCAGGTTGCTGGGCAGTTAGGCGAATAGTCCCCAAAAGGATGATACTCAGGAGAAGATGGGAGAGCGTGTGTTTCATGCAGTGCATATCGGATTTGTACGGCTAAAGGTAGCAAACTGGTTTTATACCATTTACAGCAAAGGCAATTCCTTCCAACTTTTAAGCACCCTGCCATCACTTCGTGTTTGGTTAGCATCGCCTCCATAATACACGATTCCTCCAGGTTGTCCAGTCAATTCTTGCCAAAATTTGATGTTTTTCCAAAAAGAGGCCTGAGGTGTCTGCCCTGACTTAATTTCGATGGCTAGCAGTTTTTGGCCTTCATCTACCACTACGTCTATTTCACGCTGGCTTTGGTCTCTCCAGAAATAAAAATTAGATTGCTTTCCTTGATTAAAGCGATGCTTGAGGAGCTCTTTTACCACAAAATTTTCAAATATTTCGCCTCGATAAGGGTGCTGGATCAAATCCTCAGGGGAATTTATTCTGAGCAGGTAGCACAACAATCCCGTGTCATAGAAATAGAGCTTAGGGGATTTGGTCACACGCTTGTTGAAGCTATTGAAATATGGGGGAAGTAGATGAATGATGTAGCCGGCTTGCAAAACCCCCAACCAGGATTTAATGGTGTTGTAATCCATGCCTACCTCATTGCTGAGGTTAGAATAATTCACCAATTGTCCTACCCTGCCAGCACATAGAGAAAGGAGTTTTTCAAATGCCAACAAGTTGGAGATATTCTTAACCTGTCTCATATCTCGCTCTACATAGGTTCTTACATAAGCGGGGAACCAATCCTGAGGGGCTATTCTATCAGCCAAAATGGAGGGATAACCTCCGTGAAACATGTGAGCATTAAGGGACTCAGGAGTTTGGGGAAGGAAAGCGATCTCTTCGATTGAGAAAGGAAGCAGGTCAATATAGGCCACCCTTCCTGCCAGGGACTGAGAGATGTTTTCCATCAGCATCAGGTTATTTGACCCGGTGAGGATAAAAGTACCCTTTCGAGTTTCTTCATCAAGGCGTTGTTGGAGCCAGGAAAGCAACTGCGGGACACGCTGAATTTCATCCAGGATCGCCCCATCTGGATAAGCCGCCAGAAAACCTATCGGGTCCTCATTGGCAAAAGCACGATTTGCTGGATTTTCAAGCGAAACATAGGGTTTCCTAGGAAAGCACATTCGGCTTAAGGTCGTTTTTCCACTCTGCCTGGGGCCCATAATGGCGACAGCCTTGAACTGTGAAGCTAGCTGAAGCACTTTTTCTTGTGCAATTCGCTTGATCATTTCTAGAAAATTAGTAATTGAATTACTAATTAGCAAGACTTGTATTCTGTCCTATGTGATCAATCTCCCGAGCTCCACCTCATTTGAGGTCATTTCCAATGAATTACCCACAAAAAAAGCCCCTCGAAAGGGGCTTAGCATAAAATATTGTGAGCGGGTAGCTTAATCCAGAGAATCAACTACCGCCTTGAATGCATCAGGATGGTTCATGGCGAGGTCAGCAAGAACCTTGCGATTCAATCCGATGTTGGATTTTTGTGCTTTACCAATGAAGGCAGAGTAACTCATTCCATACTGACGGGCACCTGCATTGATACGGGTAATCCAGAGCTTACGGAATTCGCGCTTTCTTACGCGGCGGTCACGGTAGGCG
>JBCDIQ010000300.1:0-7627 GCA_039024295.1 Bacteroidota bacterium
CCGTCATCTCTGGGATGGCAGACCAAATTCCAGAACCCAGCCCCGCCAAACCCCTGATTCAGCGCAATACCCAGCACCTTTTGGGCCTGATCAACCAAATCCTGGACCTTCGTAAACTCGAATCCGGTAAGCTCAGCCTTTCTTTGGTTCAAACAGATGTGATCCAATTGCTGAAATACGGGACGGAATCCTTTAAATCCCTGGCGGTGTCAAAATCCATTGAACTCGATTTTCATAGCGATATTGAACATCAGATGATGGATCTTGATACGGATAAGCTCCTGATGGTCCACACCAATCTGATATCAAATGCCATCAAATTTACCCCCGAAGGAGGCAAAGTAAGGGTAGTGGTGGAGAAACCAGCAGCATCTATGCTTTCCATATCAGTAGCAGATACCGGAAAGGGCATTGCTGCTGATAAGCTGCCGATGGTATTCGATCGGTTTTACCAGGTAGATGATACCTCTACTCGTAAAGGGGAAGGAACAGGGATCGGACTGGCCCTGACCAAAGAACTGGTCCAACTCATGGGAGGCTCAATAAATACCCAAAGTACATTCGGGCAGGGCTCACGGTTTCAGGTGCATTTGCCCATTACCCAGGAGGCACCTGTTGGGTCTGGCACCACCCTAACAGCCCCACAATTAGAAATTTCCACTCCACCGCCGTTGGCTAAACCTGTCTCTTCGTCCGTTTCAGCCAATGGGGAGCGTCCCAGCTTGCTGATCATTGAAGACAATCCAGACATTGTCCATTACCTCTACACCTTATTGAAGGATGAGTATGACCTATCTTCGGCTGCAGATGGGCAAGCAGGTATTGACGCAGCTTTGGAGCAGGTGCCCGACCTCATCATCACCGATGTGATGATGCCGCATAAAAATGGCTATGAGGTGTGTGAAACCCTCAAACTGGATGAACGCACCAGCCACATTCCCATTGTCATGCTGACAGCGAAGGCGGACACGCCTTCCCGACTGGAAGGCTACAAACGAGGAGCAGATGCCTATCTGGCCAAGCCCTTCGACAGGGGGGAACTCCTCATCCGCCTGGAGAAGCTGCTGGAACTACGCCGGAGGTTGCAGCAACGCTACCAACAAGGCCAGTTGCCCGCTGAGCCAAGCGATGACCCCCAAACCCAGGCCGAAGATGCCTTCATCATCAAAGCACGTGAACAGGTCTTGGCTCACCTGGATGACAGCAATTACCGGGGCGAGGGGCTGATGAAAGACCTAGGCATCGGCCGGACAAACCTGCACCGCAAGCTCAAAGCGTTAACGGGATTATCGACTTCGCACTTTATCCGGGCGGTACGCATTGAGGAGGCTAAAAAAATGCTCGGTGATCCTGAATTGCGGGTGTCCGAAGTGGCGTACATGACAGGCTTTGCGGATCCTAAATATTTCAACCGGGTGTTTACTGAGGTGGCGGGTACTTCGCCGAGTGATTGGCGGGGGCAGGCGGCAGGGTGAGAAAAGAAGCTATGTCTTAGACTGAAGCCTCCACCTAAAACAGTCGCTCCTACAACCCTCTGATAGCCCTTCAACCAGGGCGGCTTGTGGGTGGGCTAGGATTTTGCAGCTGAGCCCAAAAGGAGACAAGATGCTTAGAAATGGTTTTCAGTTGGCCTGATGAGATTCGATCCTTGCCAGTCAAATTTCCAACTGAACATCCCCTATTATCTCCCCTCCAACATCCCAATCTGTTCCTATCCCTTAATCATTTTTCCTTAAAACCCACCATTTTAAGCCATTTGAGCGGGGTGGAACAATAATCCACCTCTTTGCAACAATAGTGGGAAGCCCTCATTGAGCAGTATCGGAGATTTGAAGCAACAACCAAATCAAACAACCGATACGAACATGAAACGAATTCTCATCACCTGTATGTGCCTCATTGCACTGGCACCTCTTTTTGCCCAAACCGACGGCATCAGCATCAACAGCACCGGAACCGATCCCGACCCCAGCGCCATGCTGGACATCCAAAGTGCCGATAAAGGCCTGCTCATTCCCCGGATGGATAGCAGCAGCCGAGTGGCCATCACTAACCCTGCTGAGGGGCTGATGGTGTATGACAGCACGACCCAGAGTTTTTGGTACTATCGGCAAGACTGGGAAGAAATAGAGGGAGGGGATGATCTTGGTGATCATCGTGCGAATAAAAACCTACAAACCAACGGCCATTGGGTTAGTCAGGATGGGGATAATGAGGGAATATATGTCGATTCCATTGGAAAAGTAGGAATTGGCACGCAAGCCCCTTCTGAACAACTGGAGGTAAATGGCGCTATTAGGATAGGAACAACAGACTCCCTCACCAAAGGAGCTGTTCGCTTTTCGGACAATGACTTTGAAGGGTATGATGGGCAGAATTGGAAATCCTTTACTAAAAACCACCTTCAGTCCTATGGAAAGATAGCTGCGGATATATATGGCGAAGAAGAAAAGTTGGATGCACATAACGCTCAGGCCGACAATGGGGGGATAGTTCTAACAATGGCCCCATGGCAGTCTTTCACTGCAGAAGAAACGGGCATGCTTTCTAAAGTAGAAATTAGAAATATACATGGTAGTGGGAGTGGTGTTCCAGTCATTTTTGAAGTTTATAAAGGAGAAGGGAGGGGAGGTCAGCTGCTATTTAGTGGAGTTAGTAATGCTCGGTATGGATGGAGTGTATTATTTCAAAATAAATCGATCCCTGTAATCGCAGGAAGTAAGTACACCATTTCCGTAGTACAGCAATCTACTGCGAATAGTGTTTTTTGGGGATTTGTAAACGGGAACCCATATCCAAATGGTCGGTCAAGTTTAAATCCTGCCAGAGACTTGTTATTTCGCACTTATGTCGTCTCTTCCAATGTGGAAGAGGTAACTGTTCTTGCCTTTGATACAAGCACAATGCATGTCCATCTTTTTAATAAAAATATTTCCCTTGATTCTGCGGGAAATGTTGGTATCGGCACCACCCTACCCGACACTACCCTACACCTAGTCGGCCAATTAAAGTATGAAGATGGCAGTCAAGCTAGTGGCCATGTACTGACCTCCGATGGGAATGGAGTAGCCAGTTGGCAGGTGCCCCAACAAGCGGATAATTTAGGTAATCATGTAGCTACTCAAAATCTAGTTATGGGATCAAACTGGCTCTCTGGGGATGGAGACAATGAAGGGATCGTCATTGACAATTTGGGAAATGTTGGCATCGGCACCTTTTCGCCTCAACATATGCTTCACTTAGGAAACAACCCAGGACGCAAATTAGCTCTTTACCAAAATGCCGCAGGCACAGATTTCTATGGATTCGGTCTCTCTGCGGCAACCCTAGAGTTACATGTTGGGAGTAATGTAAGTGAAGATCCGTTTATGGTGTTGAAGAGTTCGGGGAGAGTTGGTATTGGAACCCATATTCCCCAACATACCCTTGATGTCGCGGGCGGGGTAGCCATTGGACAGGCCTACGCAGGAAATACAACGGTAAGTGGTCCTGCCAACGGTGCCATCATCGAAGGCAATGTTGGCATCGGTACCTCTAATCCTACCAAGGCAAAGCTTGAGATCAGGGGCTTTGTTAACCACCAAATTTCTGGCACAGTGGGATTTTTGAATAACGTGGGCTCAACGCCTGTCGGAACTGGAACCATAAATGCACCTTTACCCTATTCCCTTTATGCCGATAACCGAATAGCGGCTTCCTCCTTCCAGGCTCATTCTGATACGCGCATCAAACATATCCAAGGCATCTCCAACAGCGAAGCCGACCTCAGCACCCTTATGCAGATCGAAGTCACGGATTACCGCCTGCGTGATAGCATCTCCAAGGGGAATCGATCTATCAAGAAGGTCATCGCCCAGCAGGTGGCTGAGGTCTATCCCCAAGCTGTCACCACCGACCTCACTGAAGTCGTGCCCGACATCTACCAGCGCGCTGAAGTACAAGATGACTGGGTGATGCTGGCCACCGATCTGCAAGTTGGCGAGCGGGTGAAGGTGATTACTGAATACAGTTCAGAAGTACATGCAGTCACTGCTGTGGAGGCGGACCGATTTCAGGTAGAAGGATTGTCGTTCCCTTCGACACGGTTCGACAAGCTCACCGCATCGGGCTCAGGGAACGATGCAGCGGACGCTGAGCTTGTCGAAGCGCAAACCGCAAAATTTGCCTTCGTCTATGGCCGTGAAGTCAATGACTTCCACACGGTCGATTACGAGGCCATCTCGATGTTGAATGTGAGTGCGACGCAGGCGCAGCAACGGATCATTGAGGCACAGCAGGCAAAAATTGAGGAATTAGAGGCACGCCTGACAAACATGTATCGATTGGAGACTCGATTGAAGGCGTTGGAAACAGCCCTTTCGACCCCTTGATGAACTTTTTTTACTGACCTATTATGATAGGGCCCCTCTTATCACCTCCAGAGGGGCCTTTAGTATGTCATATTCCTAAGTACATTCACCGCACTTCCTCCGCCTTTTCCAGCAGATAAATCAATCCCTCCCCACTATCGCTTAAGGTTAAAACCCCTCGCAGTCTCACGTATTGATCCATACGGTAGGAATTCCCTCGATCTTTGAACCAAATCCTCATGACAGATTCCAGTCCGGCACCTCCACAAAAGAAGCAAGCCGCGTAGGGAAAACGCGAAAGGACATAAACGTCATCCGCCATGCTGAGGGGCAGGATATAGCCGCTGATCTCAATTGTCTTGCCTTCAAGGGCCTTGATAGCTTTGCTAAAGCGTGGTTTTTCAATCAGGTAGCCCGAGCTTAAATCTATCCTTTCTACAAAACGTACCTCCCCAAGTTTAGCCCAGTCAACTGTTTTCTGAGCCATCGCATGTCCGAGCCAGAGGAAGAGGATAGAACAACATACATGCTTCATGCGGTAGAGATTCTGGTAGGTGAATGGTACGGATCCATAGCAATTAGTTTCATTAACACACACTCATTACTAGGATGTGGTCTTTCACCAAAACGTTGCACATGCTGGGTCTGTTGCACGCTCCCTTCATGATTCTTTTAAAGGCTTGTGGTTGGCGCATTATTGGAAGCAGGCAGGTGCACGAAGCTTTTCCCACCTGATGGGTGAATGATTGCTATCATTCACAGGTAAAAGAGAGGCCATTAGTTTGTTGGAGCCTGCTCCAATTGCCTTGCGCGTTCCAGCATATTGGCAACATCATCCCGGAAAGTCTGCTGAATTTCCTTCATCTCAGCAGGGGGCAGGTCTTCTAACGTATGGTCGTGATGATGGTCATGACTGTGATCATGCCCATGTGCATCCTCGAAACCGGGTACTTCGGGAATAACTTCCTCCCACTTCTGGTAGGCTTGTCGAAGGCTGTCCCACTTTTCACCTGTGGAGTCAGCAAGGTAGCCTTCCAAGGTGTCACTAATTGCCATTGCTTCCAGGTGCAGCTGGTAAGCCGCTTCCAGGGAGGGATCTTTCTTTTCCGGTCCGCAAGATATTAGGATCAATACCAGCAGACTTACCGGCCACATCGGTCGTATCGTGTCTCGAATCATAAACCACAGATAATGCTACCTCCCATAACGCCTCCACTTGTAGCTCTGGAGCAGATTTAGGGATTTGTTGGGTATATAAGCCAAAGGGTTTCCCTCGCGTGGTTCCCTCTCCATTGCCTGTCCCATGAGCACAAGTGCTGGAGTGCCTACAAGGGGTAAGGAACAACCCCATTAGCAAGGGTACAAACCACATTCTGGACAATGATCTCATAATGAGGCAAATTGTCAAGAAATATAGGTAAAAATATCTAGTGCAACAATGTTGCACACCTTAAAATTATCTGTAAATCTGCATGGACCTGAAATTACGAAGGGTATTTCAAAATTTCTTGTTGTCTTTTTTTACACCTAAAGGCTTATGGTCATACCCATCGTAGCTGGACTTATGAGGAAAAATATATAATTTTGTAATTCAAAAACCGTAAGAATGCCCTTTCCATCCCCCTCTGCATGCGACTCAATGCTTTATTCTTATTCGTCCTTGCTTTCCCCTTCTTCCTTTGTGCATCAAATACCTTCAACGGGGACAGCCTGTTACAGGTATGGAAAACCCCTGGTGTTTCGGCAAAAGTTAGGATCAAGGCACTGAACAGCTATTTATCGCCACAATTTTTAAAAGAACAACCAGATGAAGCCTGGAAACTCACCCAGCAGTTACAGGCATTGGCGGAAAAGGAAAATTCACCAGTTTACCTAGGAAGAGCTCAGTACTTTTTTGCAGAAATATCCCAAATAAAATATGAAAGTTCAGAGGCAGTAAATTACTACCAAAAAGCCCTGGAAATTTGGCAAGCATCAGGAGATACTTCTCAGGGGGTGCAGGCTTATATGGGCTTGGGGGCTGCACACTACCACCTGGGGAATTTAGTGCAGGCAGAGGAAAACTACTTGAAAGCCCTGGACTTATTGTATACCCAGAAAGATACCCTCAATGCGGTAGATGTGATCATGGACCTAGGCAGTATTTACAAGTACAAAGGGAATACGTTAAAAGCAGTACAACATAACCAACTGGCCCTGAAACTTTGCCTGGCTACGCCAGCCTGCCAAAAAGAATTTCCCATTCGTAACAACCTCGCCGGTTCATTTGTGGGCATTGAGGATTTTCCGAGGGCAATTGAGCAGGTTGAATTGATTCGGGCTTCTTCTAGGGCAAAGGAAGATCCCAAACTGTTTATCATTCTCAATAAAAACCTTGCTGCATTACAGGCCGATATTGGCGAGTTTGCCAAAGCCAAACACAGCCTTGATTTGGCCATGAAAATGGCACAAGATAGCCAAATGGTCCAGGCGCAGGCATTCGTCCACATGGGGTATGGAAATTACCACATGTTACGAGAAGCGTATGCCCAGGCCCTCACCTCTTTTGAAACCAGCTATGCGATTATTCAGGAACATTCATTTGGGCGAATGAGGATCAACGCCATGACCAAGCTGGCAAAAGCCCTGGTGAAATTGGACAGGCTGGAAGAAGCCAATACCTATTTAACCCAAGCCCTATCGGAGGCCAATGCCAAAGGCCAGAAAGGCATGCTTCCCCAGATACACATTCAACTGGTTAATTTATTAATGGAGCAAGGCAAATGGAAAGAAGCCCAACAGTTTGCCCTCGATGGATTTGCATTAGCTGAGTTTAGCAAGCAAGTGAGAAATCAAGCTGACCTCGCCAATCAACTGGTAGAGATCTACAAACATTTTGGAAATAGCGATGAGGCCCTGCGCTTACTTGAAATTGAGGACCAGTTGCAGGACAGTATGTTTAGCAAAGAAAACAGGCGCGCCTATTTTCAGCTGGAATATGAATATTACTACAAGCGACAGGCCTACCAGGATAGCCTGAAAAATGTGGCGGCACTTGCCATCAAAGAAGAAGAAAATATCCGGAGGAAAAACACGGCCAATTTTCTACTGGGAGGACTGGTCCTCACATTTATTTTTGGATTGGTGCTGTGGAGCAGGTTCCGTATTACGCGCCGACAAAAACAGGTAATCGAAGAAGAAAAAATCAAACTAAGTCAGGCATATGCAGATTTGGATGCCGAAAAACTCAAACTGGACCAGGCCTATACAGAGTTGAACCGCGCCAATGAAAAGCTCAA
>JBCDIQ010000301.1:0-7544 GCA_039024295.1 Bacteroidota bacterium
GGCGTATTTTGTTGTATTTGTTCCTGTTCAGTGACTTCAAGAAAGATGTCTGGACAGCTCATTTTTTGTTTCAGATATGGTAAAAGCTCCTGGTCGCGTTCCAGCATGGTTCCGGCAGTTTGTGGTACCGCAAAACGGATACAGTTGTGCTCTATTGTGGCCGGAAAGTCATCCAGAGCGGCTGCAAGGCCAAATTTTCCCTGGTTTCTGAGGATTTCTGTGTATTCGTTTATGGCCAGTTTCACCTGTTCCTCTATCAAGTCGATAGAAGGGTTTATTTCCTGCTTATGATGGGTTTCAGCAGGAGTCTCCTCGACTCTCGCAGCATTGGCTTCTTGCATCGCAGCCTTTACCGATTGCAGGCTCTTAAGCCGTGAAGTAAGAGAGCCATTGGGTGTTGGTTCAGATGCCACAATTGGTTCCGGAGCGACTTCCTCTTGGATATTTTCTTTTTTTAAAACCTCTTTTTGAGATTTTTCATCGGTGGCTATTTCATCTTTTGTATGAGGCTCTTTTAATGCCTTTTTTTCTGAGGCCTTACTCAGTGACTTTTTTTTTTCGGACTTGGAAGGATCTTCTGTGACCTGAATTGCCTGCTCAAGGTGAGCCAATTTGACCAAGCATAATTCAACCGTGAGTCGTGGAGTTGCGGCATTTCTACATTGACGTTCTGCCTCACTGCACAGGTGAAATGCGTTCAGGAGCAAGGTGGGATCCAGGGCTTGTCCCTGTCTGCGATACCTTTCCTGTACATTCTCTGATGCCTCCAGTAACTTCAGGGTATCGGGAGATTGGCAGACAAGCAGGTTGCGAAAATGTTCATTTAGCCCAACAATGAATTCTTTTGCTTCAAAGCCTTTTTCTATGACTGAATTAAGCAGCAGAAATAGTTCGTGATGATTGTGAGCTTGCATCAATTCTACCGTCCGGAAATAATAATCATAATCCAGGATGTTGAGGTGCTCCAGTACAGCATCAAAGGAAAGGCTGCCTCCTCCGTAGCTCACCAACTGGTCGTACAAACTGAGGGCATCTCTCAGGGCACCGTCTGCCTTTAAGGCGATTTGCTGTAAAGCAGACTTTTCATATTGAACTTTCTCCTGATCTGAGATGTGGGCCAAATGCTGTGATATATCCTCCACCTTTATTCTTCGGAAATCGTGCTTCTGACACCGTGAAAGAATGGTGGGAAGAATCTTGTGTTTTTCTGTGGTCGCCAGGATGAAAAGCACATGGGGCGGAGGTTCTTCCAGGGTCTTTAAAAAAGCGTTGAAGGCTGCCTGCGACAGCATATGGACCTCATCGATGATGTAGACGCTCCGCGCGGGCTGCCCACTTTTTCCTGGAGCCGGAACATACCGGGTCTGCTCAATGAGGTTCCGGATGTCTTCCACCCGGTTATTAGAGGCAGCATCCAGTTCGTGTATGTTAATATTTTTGCCTGAGTTAAACGCAAGGCATGAATCACATTTGTTGCAAGGTTCTCCTTCAGGTGTGAGGTTTTCGCAGTTGATCGCTTTGGCAAGAATTCTTGCACAGGTGGTTTTGCCGACTCCTCTTGGGCCCGAAAATAGAAAGGCATGTGCCAGCTGACTTCTCAGGATGGCACTCTTTAAGGTATTGGTAACATGAGATTGCCCCACCACAGAGGCAAAAGTTGAGGGGCGGTACTTCCGCGCCGAAACAATATAATTTTCCATTTTTAGGCTAACCGCATTAGCGAATCCCCTACAATTAAACTAATTTTAAGCAAAGGTCGTAAATAGCTCGAAAACAAGCTCAATTTTTATACATGGAGAGTGTGATTCAGCTGTTGCCAGATGCCATTGCCAACCAAATTGCTGCAGGTGAGGTGGTACAGCGTCCGGCTTCGGTGGTGAAAGAGTTGCTTGAAAATGCGGTAGATGCAGGAGCCAGTAAGGTTGACTTATCTATAAAAGATGCTGGTAAAACGCTGATACAAGTATGTGACAATGGGTGTGGCATGTCTGCCAGGGATGCACGTGTGGCATTTGAGCGCCATGCTACCTCTAAGATTCGTAATGAAGAAGATCTGTTCAGTATTCGCACCCTGGGATTCCGAGGAGAAGCCTTGCCTAGCATTGCTGCTGTAGCACAAGTACAGCTCAAAACCCGGCTGCATGATGCAGAAATAGGCCATGAGATCCGGATTGAAGGCGGGAGTGTTTCTCATTCTGGCCCGGTTGCCACCCTGGCAGGCTCAATATTTACTGTCAAAAACTTGTTTTTTAATGTGCCGGCTCGTCGGAACTTTCTCAAATCGAACTCTGTTGAGACGCGCCATATCCTGAATGAGTTCATACGGGTAGCACTTGCCAGAACACATATTCACTTTAGCTTCCGCCACAATGATACCTTGATCTATGATCTAGCACCTTCGGAACTACCTGCAAGGATGCAGGCGTTTTTCGGTAAAGACCTGAAAAACGCCCTCACCTACGTGGAAGAAAGTTCAGGGTACGTGACCCTTTCTGGAGTTATTGGTGCCCCTTCTTTATACAGAAAAAATCGAAATGAGACGTTTTTCTTCGTCAACCGGCGCTTTATCAAAAGTAACTACCTGCACCATGCAGTGATGAAGGGGTATGACCAGGTCATCCCGAAGGATAAGTACCCCGTTTATGCCCTCTTCCTCGAAATTGATCCCGTACACGTAGATATCAACATTCATCCTACCAAAACAAAGGTGAAATTTGACGATGAACGAACCATATATGTGCTGCTGCAGGGCTTGGTAAAAACAGGTCTGGGGGGCCTTCATCAAACTCCTGCTTTTGATCTGACCGACCCTGACCTGAAAGAGGCCATTTATAATTCTTCTCCTCCTATGAAGGACACATCTTCCCCGACGATAGGAGAGGTGAGAAAAACATTTACCTCAGCAGCATCTCCGGGGGTGTCCACCAGTCCCAAAGATTGGGATGCCCTGTACAAACCAGTTGCTCCCCCTGAGGTCCCTAAGCCGGCAAAGCCATCGGGCTTACCTTCCCTTTTTTCCGAAGAAAAATCCCTGGAGAAAGCACGGCCTAGCCTGAGCCCACCTGCATTTATCGAGCAGTTGAACCACAAATACCTTGTAACTGCCATAGAGGGCGAACTCATCCTTATCCACCAGAGAAGGGCTCACCAACGGATCTTATACGAACGCTTTCTTCAGGCGCGCTCAGGTCCACCTGTACCCTCCCAGCAGTTGTTGTTTCCACAATCTTTTGAATATAGTTCGGTCGACTTCCTGGCACTTAAAGACAGTGTTTCCACACTTGCCAGAATGGGATTCGAAATCAAAGACTTTGGGGAAAATACTGTGATAGTTTATGGGGTTCCTTCTGGAGTACCTACTTCCCGACTAAAGGATATCTTGAGTGAAGCCATCAGTGAAGTACAACAGGCCCCCACTTCCTTGCTTCATGAAAAACTTTTCGAAGGATTAGCCCGTTCAGTAGCTAAGCGATCCGCAATTTCTTCTTCCCAGGAGTTATCTCGACAGGAAATGACCGTTCTTCTACGAGATTTACGCAATTGTAAGGTGCCCGGGTTTGCCCCAAGTGGCAAGCCCATAATGAAAAAGCTTGGCCAGGCTGAATTGGCGCAGTTTTTTGGAAAATAATTCATCACCATGTTATGGGAAGCCATGGGAAAGTGAATCCAAAATTCGACATCATGTTTCATGACCACAAGGAGTTTACATGCAACGCTTAACACCTGTAGTACTTAATCTGGTTATCATCAATGTGCTTGTGTTTCTGCTGTTGATGCTGCTTCCCTATATAGGAAGTTCACTTCAAGAAATAAACAGCTCATATTTTACCCTGCATAAATCTAACCTGCTGGGATTCAGAAATACCTTTGAGGCAGATTTTCAGGAACGTTATTTATACAAGTCTGTAGAGCTGACCGATGGCACCATGTTGACCGAAGATAATGTGGAGCAGTTGATCAGTAACAACCCCAAGCTTCGGTCACAGGTAATCTCTTACCTTTCTGCACCTGTTGATCAATTCAAGCCGATCCAAATCGTAACGTGGTTTTTCAACCACAGTCCAACAGATATTTTTCATATCATTTTCAATATGCTGGTGTTAGCCAGTATTGGCCCAATCATGGAATCCATCTTTAGGTCGCGTCGCTTCCTTAAATTTTACCTGTTTTGTGGGCTTTTTGGAGGCGTACTGGTGGCATTTTTAGATCCTTCTAATAACCCGGTTTTGGGAGCATCTGGTGCTATATCTGGTCTCTTGCTAGCATTTGCTATGTTTTTCCCCGATCAAAAGCTGTTGTTATTCTTTGTCTTGCCTGTTAAAGCCAGTACGTTGATGTGGGTAGTCGGGATTGGTTCTGCAGTTTTAGTAGGTTTCCAGGCAATGGGGGTAGACCTCGGAGGGCTAGGTACCATCTCGCATTTTGGGCACCTTTCGGGGATGATCTCTGCCATGGTCTTCTTTTACCTGGAAAAATATGTGCCCTTTTTGCAGTAACCATTGGCGCATGAGTGGGAATAGGCCTATATTGATGCCTCTCACGCCAAAACTGTACGATGAGTTAATGTCTTTTTTAGAACAGTTCGCGTTTTTGCTATGAATATTCAACAAAGAGTCAGAGAATTTTTAGCCACCTATCAGACCACGGGTTGGATCCTCCTGTTCATGGCAGGCGGACTCCTGTTTCAGGGGGTGGTCTACATCTTGGTAAATCTCAGCAAAAACCCACAACTATATCAAGCCATAATCGGTAAATTTGTCTTACCTGCTGATGGCAAAACCTTTATCAGCCAGCCCTGGAGCATTTTGACCTTCCCGCTTTTTAGTGTCAGAGGTTCCCTGTTAAGCCTGGATCTTTTCGGCCTGCTAATTGATGGAATCATCCTTTGGATGTTTGGCCGCATTCACCAACAGTTACTCAATGATGACAGGACTCGGCGGTTGTCTATTATTGCTGTTCCAATAATCGGATTGCTTACTGTACTCCTTTGTGTATTGCTACCTGTAACTGAAGGGGCTCCCGTTTATGTTTCTGGCATAGCTCCCGTAATGATTTGCTTGGTTATATCTGCGATTTCATTAGTTCCCGACTATCCTGTTCAATTATTCCTATTTGGACGTGTGAAAATACTTTGGGTAGGTCTGGTACTATTGGTACTCGAACTATTTGCCGCAGCCTTTTTTACACCAGCAGGCATTGCGGTAATGATAGGTGCCGGCTTGGGCTTTCTGCACATCTATTTATTGAAAAGGGGATTCGACCTCACTGAAAACATCTGGGCGTTCTACCAGGATAAAAGCCCTGGGCAGCCTAGAATGAAGGTTAAACATGGTTCCCCTAAGCGGCGCGAGCCAGAGGATAAGCGCAGCTCCAAGGGAAGCTCAGAAGATGAAGTATCCCAGGAGGTAATTGATCGGATTTTGGATAAAATTTCTGATGAAGGCTATGAGAGCCTGAGCCGCCGCGAAAAGGAAATTCTCTTCAAAGCCTCATCCAAGCGTGATGGCGATCAAAGCCCTTGACATATCAAAAAAGGTATTTTTGGGATTATTATGGGGAATTGTTTTCCTGTATTTGATTGCAGCCTTCAGCGCACCACATGTTCCCCCTCACCTTCTTCCCCGATTACAAATATTGCCAATATTAGGTATATGGGCCGTATTACTTGCTATATGTTTGATTGCACTTAGTCGAAAACTCCGTTCAAGGCTACTGCTGGGGGTAAGCATCGTATTATTCATCTTAACAGTAAGTTGGGGAATCAAAGATGTTGGGATGAACCTCAAACCTTCTGGAGACACGGAAAAAGAAACGCTCTCAGTCGTTTCATTTAATGCCTGCAACTTTAATTTTCATGGGAAGTACATCGACTCCGTCCTGGCCATTATTAAGCCCACACAGCCAGATTTGGTTTGTTTGCAGGAGTATCGAGACTACACCATCACTCCGGGGGGAGAAAGAGCCTCACAACGCTTTAAAAGGATACTTGACCTTCCGTACCATTACCACCTAACTACACCGCGCCCAGTTGCCAACAATTATAAGCAAGGGGTGGTCTTGTTTTCCCGGTTTCGCATTCTGGGCATTGATACCTTGTTCATGTTGCCGAAAATCGCCAATAATGGAATGTTGGCGCATCTTGAGTGCCCCAATGGAGATTCACTTGCCGTGGCGGTGTGTCACTTCACCTCTTTCCGACTTGGAGGGGAAATCGCCAGAAAAAATGAGTGTTCGGTTAAGCTAACGCGAATCAGGAGAAGCCTTCAGCATAACCTGATCCAGCATGAGGCCTGTCTGAAGCAGGTGAGAAACAAACTCTCCCAATTAAACTATCCGGTATTGCTTGCTGTAGACCTCAACAATGTGCCCCACACCTATATCAGTAGCCAACTTCACAGTTGGTATCAAGATTCTTTTCAGGAAGCAGGAAATGGAATTGGATGGACCTACCGCTTTCACCCCTTATTCGGCCTCAGGATTGATTATCTATTCACTACCGATGACGTCCGAATTGTTTCCCACAGAGTTATAAAAAACCAGGCTTCAGATCACGAGGCCATTCATGTGAAGCTTCAACTCCCTTGACCACGACAATCATGTCTGTGGAGCAATATCCAGACAGTGTCTCTGAAAGGCTCAGAATGCTAGAAAAGGAGGCCCCTGAGTCGAAGATTATTTGAGTTCTAAGTATTTATAAATTATTGATTGTCAGTAATTTATAAATATTTAAGTTCTGTTTATCGAAAAACATCTCCCCAAGTGCTTGGGAGTAACCGAAAAAACCGCTAGTTTTGCCGTCCGTTAAATCAAATCCCAGGTGATGAAAGAATTGGTAAACCTTGTACAGGCAGAGTACCTGCGTGAAGACCTGCCCTCATTTAAGGCAGGTGATACGGTGAATGTGCACGTACGCATCACCGAGGGAAATAAAGAGCGTATTCAGCAGTTTCGTGGCACGTGTATACAGCGTAAAGGTGAAGGGGCTACAGAGACCTTTACCGTCCGCAAAATATCTGGTGGAATTGGGGTAGAGCGGATTTTTCCGTTGCATTCTCCAAGCCTGGATAAAGTAGAGGTATTACGCCGTGGAAAAGTACGTCGTGCAAGGCTGTTTTATCTCCGAGATAAAATTGGTAAAAAGGCCAGAATCAAGGAGTTACGATAGATTTATTTCCTTCGTTTAGCTTTTTGGATAATTGTTTGTTTTGTCTTAAAGACTTGCTAACTTTGCATCCTCATAAAATGCGCGAAGGTATTGCCGGTGTAGCTCAGTTGGCCAGAGCAGCTGATTTGTAATCAGCGGGTCGGCGGTTCGAATCCGTCCACCGGCTCGTAAGTTTGGGGGAGATGCCAGAGCGGTTAAATGGGACGGACTGTAAATCCGTTGGCGTAAGCCTACACTGGTTCGAATCCAGTTCTCCCCACAAGAGAAAACGTTCTTTTGATTTGAAATAAGATTTTCAACTTTCTGAAAGCAAGGGCTTCTTGCCGCCAGAAAATTTACAAGCGGGAGTAGCTCAGTTGGTAGAGCATCAGCCTTCCAA
>JBCDIQ010000302.1:0-7527 GCA_039024295.1 Bacteroidota bacterium
CCATTTCCTCCATTTCCTCCATTTCCTCCATTTCCTCCATTTCCTCCATTTCCTCCATTGCCAACCATTCTGTATCTTTGCGGTTTAATTGGCATTCACATCCAGCCAACTACACATCATGCGGGATAAGATCACCAAAAAGACCTTTGTGCCGGGCAGTACCGGAGTTTTGGAGCGGACCATTGAGGAGTCGCAGCAGGGAGTGGCCTATGAGGAGTCGGCAAGTGGCCAGCAGCCAGAAAAGCTTGCTTACATAGAAACCTATGGCTGCCAGATGAATTTTTCTGACACCGAGATCGTGGCTTCTGTGCTGAGGGAGATGAACTATGGGTTCACTTCTAGTGAGCAAGAAGCGGATTTGATCTTTATCAATACGTGCAGCATCCGGGAAAACGCCGAATCCAAGGTCTGGAATCGGCTGCGCCACATCCGTAAGCGTAAATCAGAAAATCCCAGCCTCATGGTGGGAGTGCTGGGCTGCATGGCCGAACGCCTGCGCGATAAGCTCATTGAGCAGGAGCAACTTGTGGACATGGTCGTGGGGCCAGATGCCTACCGCACCCTTCCCACCCTCATTGAAGAGGTGGAAAGTGGCCAAAAGGCGGTGAACGTCCTGCTTTCCCGTGAAGAGACTTATGCGGAAATTGCGCCTGTCCGCCTCAACTCCAATGGCGTAACAGCTTTTGTGACCATCATGCGGGGATGTGACAACATGTGTACCTTTTGCGTGGTGCCTTTTACCCGTGGGCGGGAGCGCAGCCGCGATCCAGAATCCATCCTGAAAGAGGTACACGCACTGGTTGACCAGGGATATAAAGAGGTGACGTTGCTGGGGCAGAATGTTGATTCCTATAAATGGTCTCCCGAAACAGAATTGAAGGGAAAGGCGCAGATTGAAAAAGCCGAGCGAAAAGGAGCAGAAGTCGAAACGGTAAACTTTGCGGAATTATTGGACCGCGTAGCCCGAATCAGCCCCAAACTGCGGGTTCGCTTTTCGACTTCGCATCCCAAAGACATCACAGATGATGTGCTGCATACCATGGCACGTCATGAGAATATTTGCAATTACATACACCTGCCTTGTCAGAGTGGCAACAGCCGCATCCTGGAAATGATGAACCGGGGCTATACCCGCGAATGGTACATGGAAAAAGTGCGCCGGATTCGTGAAATTATTCCAGATTGTGCCATTTCTACTGATATCATCACCGGGTTCTGCTCTGAAACGGAGGCGGATTTTGAGGATACCTACACCCTCACAGAGTGGGCACGGTTTAGCCATGCCTTCATGTTCATCTACTCTGAGCGGCCCAATACCCGTGCGGCCAAGGCATTTGAAGATGATGTACCAGAGAAAGCTAAAAAAGCGCGCCTCTCGCGGGTGATTGAATTACAAAACCGCATATCACGGGAAGATAATTTCAAAGACATCGGCAAAACTTATAGGGTGCTGATTGAAAGCAACTCCAAAAGATCTGACCAAGACTGGTGCGGGCGCAACGACCACAACAAAATGGTCGTGTTTCCCAAAAAAGGTGCATACGGTCCCGGCGATTATGTGAATGTCCGGATCAAAGAAGCCAGCAGTGCAACCCTGAAAGGAGAGATGGTGTAGTCCCTTTCTTTTTCAGTGGGCAACATGAGCGATTACCTATGTGATTTATGATCTTCCAGAGATCATCGCAAATATTCCTTTGGGAAATGTTCGATGATTTTCTCCGAGGAACATTCCTGACGGAAGCGGAAAAATTGGATGATACATACTTCTCCAACTCCGTTTTGTATGTAATTGAAAATGAATCGATTACCCCTCATACTCTTTCCATTATTCCTGGTACCTTCATTCGTGTTCAGTCAGGCTTGCCAGGGCAATCTCGGTGACAACATCTTCTTTCAGGGAGACTTTGGAGCTGGAATTGCGAATGTGCTACCAAATGATCCTGGAATTGCTCCAGGGTATATTTATACCAATAGCCCTCCCCCATTTGATGGCTTCTATACCATTACCAATTCAATTGGCGTATGGAATGAAACCTTAGGATGGCTTGAGATTGGTGACAACAGCATTTCTGCCATTGGTTACATGATGGTGGTCAATGCAAGCCTTGAACCCGGGCTGTTTTATGAACAGCAGGTATCCGGCCTTTGTGAAAACACCCAGTATACTTTCAGTGCCGACATCATCAATGTGCAGCCCAGGGGCATGAACTTTATCCTGCCCAATGTTTCTTTCCTGCTTGACGGAAATGTGGTGCTGAATACAGGTGATATCCCAGAAAATGAGGAATGGATTACCTACAGCTTTACATTTCCAACGGCTCCTGGCCAGACCTCACTGACCCTTGCCCTGCAGAATAACGCACCTGGAGGATTCGGCAATGACTTAGCCTTAGACAACATTTCCTTCCGCCCTTGTGGTCCGGCGGCAGTTATTCTTCCTGGTGAAATCAACCTCGTGTGTGAAGATCAACCCCCTTTGGAACTAACTGGTAGCATTGTAGGTTCCCAGTATGATACCCCTGCCTACCAATGGCAACAAAGTACGGATCGCGGTAACACCTGGACAGATATTCCGGGTGCCACAAGCCCCAATTTTACACCCCCTACCCTACCGCCCGGAGACTATTATTACCGGTTTTTATTGGCCAATGATCCCGATAATTTGTCCAATTTCAGGTGCCGTGTAAATTCAAACGAAGTTATCCTCCGGGTTATCCCCAAATTTGTCACCTTTCAGGATACCCTATGTGAGGGGTTGGCCTATCCCTTCGGGAATCAATCGCTAACCAGTTCAGGCAGCTATGAGGAGACCTTTCAGAATTCCCTTGGGTGCGATAGCATTGTGACACTGGAATTGACACTTATATCTAATAACCAACTTACAGCTGCTTTTCAGGGTTTGCCTCCCTCGTGTGAGGGCTCTGCTGATGGTAGCATTGTGCTGGATACCTTCAGTGGAGGAACCCCTCCTTTTATCTTTTTCCTCGACGGGGACATCTTGGAATCTTTGTCTCTCATCGACAACCTGACAAGTGGTACGTATTCAATTGGGGTAACTGATCGATTTGGTTGCCAGTTCGATACAGTCATTTCACTTCAGGAACCGCCACCGCTAGAGGTGGAATTGGGGCAGGATCAATCCGTTGAACTGGGAGAGACCGTAGAACTCTTCCCCCTCACTGGCGGCCCCATAGATCAGTTCCTATGGCAACCAGATGGATTGGTGGCCTGTGAACCCAACTGCATTTCCGCGAGCCTGATTCCTCCCCGTGACATGGTATTGTCCCTCACCGTGCAGAACGATGCTGGATGTGAAAGAAGTGATTCGATATTTATTGAAGTTGAACCACGGTACAGGGTATTTTTTCCAAATGGATTTACCCCAAATGGAGACCGCAAGAACGACTTTTTTACCGTAATCGGGGATGTACCGGCGGCATCGCAAGTAGAAGCCCTGAGCATTTACAATCGCTGGGGAAGATTGATCTGGGAAAATCAGAATTTTCCCTTAAATGTTGAAACTGCTGGTTGGGGAGGAACGGTTGATGGTGATCCTGCGCCAGAGGGGGTGTATGTATGGGTGGCACGAATCCGCTTTCTAGACGATCAGGTAGATACGTTTACCGGCTCCTTGGTACTATTTCGATAAAAATTTCCAGCAGTTTTAGCAGCATAAGCCAAAACACGCCCCCATTTAGATGGGAAGCGTGCTTTTTATCAACTAACTAAGTGTTATACAGATTTCAGGTTAATTTCCTTCAACCAGGCGGCCATTCATGAACCGACCGCTTCGTTCGGTTCCATCTGAGGAGATGAGGGTTCCTTTTCCATGTGCTTTCCCACCAATAAACTCCCCCTCATACACGCTTCCATTGCTGTAACTGTAGGATCCCGAACCATGTCTTTTGTCCATGTTCCAATCGCCATCGTAGGAGCTGCCATTGGTATAGACATATCGGCCTTTCCCGTGTTTTTTGCCATTAAAAAATGAACCTTCGTAGGTGTCTCCGTTGGCCATCATGAGTTTTCCCATTCCGTGGTACTTACCGTTTTTAAAATGACCTTTGTAGGTGGTGCCCATGGGAGTAACCAGGGTTCCAGTTCCATGGATTTTTCCATCTAACCATTCCCCCTCGTACACCATGCCAGAAGCAAATTCCATTTTACCTGATCCGGATTTGCGACCGCTATCCCATTCTCCAATGTAAACATCCCCTCTAGCGTTCTCCAAACGTCCTTTTCCATGCCGTTTGTTGTTCACAAAGTCCCCTTCATACTTGTCTCCATTCGGATAGTAATAAATAGCGGTTCCATCCACTTTTCCATCGGTCCAGATACCGCTTATTTCTGTGCCATTCGGATAGCTCCAAACTCCACGGCCATTTTGAATGTCATTGGCCCATTCTCCTTTGTAGGTACTTCCATTTCCAAAGGTATATACCCCAAAGCCATGCATTTTATTATGCTGAAACTCCCCCTCATAGCGGTCCTCGTTGTTATAGGTGTAAATTCCATTCCCATGCATCTCATCTTTTGACCAGTTGCCTTCATACACATCGCCGTTTCTTAGGGTGTATACACCATATCCATCGCGCTTTTCATTCTTCCAGTCTCCCTCATACACATCCCCATTGGGGTAATCATATACCCCCTTTCCGTTTTCACAGTCGCCCTTTACACATTGGGCGAAAGTTAGGTGACCGACAAATAATATCCAGGGAAATACAAGTGCGTAACATTTTACCATAGGCAAGAAGGATAATTAGTTTTAAATTATCGTTTTATTTTCAATTTTAAAATTACGATTATTCGCTATTTTTTTAAAGCAAACTAGCCTTACCCTCTTACATGGAGGGATTGGAAAAAAGGGGCAAGATATTTTGAACCCTGTCCCTCTTGGAATCGTTAGGATGATATGGAATCGAAACAGGAGCTCATAGACGCGTACAAAACTTACCTCGTGACCCAAAAGCGTCGCCCCATATCTATCCGCACCTTCATTGAAGGCGGGGATGTCACTGAAGCAACATTTCGGACCTACTATAAATCGTTGAACCAGTTAGAAAATGAGCTCATTGCCCAACCTTTTGTTCGAAGCCTTCAGGCGATGAGTGAGAGTCCTGACTTCGAGGCATATGGGACCTATGAAAGCCTTCAGGCAGTGTTCTTTACCTGGATACAGGAGCTTGAAACGATCCGAGAAGAAGTGAAACTCATTGAAAAGGCGGCTTTCCCTTCGATTACCACTCCTTATTACCAGCGGAAAACAGAACAGCTGTTTACCGGTTTTATACAAGCAATCCTCAAAGAGGGCATGGACCGAGGCGAAGTAGCCAGCAGGCCGTTTATCAGCGAAAAATATGCTGAAGCCCTGTGGCTGGAAGCTCGCGTGTTGTTTGGATTTTGGCTAAACGATAACAGTGCTAACCGAGAGCAAACAGACGCCGCAGTGGATAAGGCTGTTGGGTTTGCCTATGACCTGATTCGGCCCAATGCCCTGGATTCAGGAGTTGATTTTGTGAAATTTTTGCTGAAAAAATAAGCATGGAGAATAAAGAAACGCCTCAGATACCTACCTCGAAAATCAAACGTGCTTCCCGATTTGTGAAAACCGGCTTCAAAGTGGGCGGTAATTATGTAAAGCATTACTCCAAAAAACTATTGGAGCCTGAATTGGAGCGGGAAACCCTGGATCAGGCCAATGCAGAAGATATCTACGACACATTAAGCGAACTTAAAGGCAGTGCCCTAAAGGTAGCTCAGATGCTGAGCATGGACAAAGGTGCATTGCCTGCGGCCTTTGCCGAGAAATTTGCGGAGGCCCAGCATAAAGCCCCGGCCATGTCCGGCCCTTTGGTGAACCAAACCTTCCGGAAGTACCTGGGCAAGGCACCTCATGAGCTATACGACGAATTTGAGGCCCAAGCTACCCATGCCGCTTCCATTGGACAGGTGCATAAAGCCTATAAGGATGGTCAGCCCCTTGCGGTCAAGATTCAATATCCCGGGGTAAAAGAAAGTGTGGTTTCAGACTTGAACATTGTTCGGCCATTTGCCCGCCGGTTATTGGGGTTCAAGGACCAGGACATTGAGTTGTACTTCCAAGAGGTAAAAGAGCGATTAATCGAAGAAACAGACTACGAACTCGAACTTAAACGAGGTTCCTGGATCGGGGGGCAGTGCAGTCAACTGGAAAACCTGTATTTCCCTACCTACTTCCCCGAATTGAGCGGTGCAAAGGTGATCAGCATGAGCTGGATGGAAGGCCTGCACCTGGATGATTTCATGGCCACCAATCCTAGCCAGGAAGTCCTCAATAAAATTGGCCAGGCCCTGTGGGACTTCTACAATTTTCAGGTACATGAACTCAAGGTAATGCACGCAGATGCCCACCCGGGCAATTACCTCTTCCTGCCAGAAGGTGAAGTCGTGGTACTCGACTTTGGCTGTGTGAAGGAAATCCCGGAAGATTTTTATGATTTCTACCTGGGCATGATCCAGCCCGGCGTGGTGGATGATGAAGAACGATTCACGGAACTGTGCTACCAGGCTGAAATTATCTTTGAATCTGACTCCGAAGCTGACAAAGAGATGTACAAAGAGATTCTCCGTTCGGCCCTGGACTTGCTCTGTAAGCCCTTCCATGCAGAGACTTTTGATTTTGGCGATAAAGCCTATTTCGATGGCATCTACGAATACGGAGAGGAAATGGCCAAAAAACCAGAATTGCGTCAGTCCAAGGTACCCCGTGGTTCGAAGGATGCGATTTACCTGAACCGCACCTATTTTGGGCTGTATTCTATTTTGCATGAGCTGAAGGCGGAAGTTCAGACGAGGCGGTTTATGCCGATATTGGGGTGAGGGGAATTAGTTCTTATTCGCCATTGGCATTAATCTTTTCGACTCAAAGTCGAGTGACCAATAAACTAAAGTTGAGACAGTATGTGCTTCCTGGGTGGAATATTTGTCACGATGGAAAATTATGAGGTATCCCGTAAACGAAAGCATTTTACCAAGTCTCCTGCCATTAGAACTTCTGGACTTTTAGCAGAAAGACTAAGTCTGAGTTTCATACTCAAAAACGATTCTTTGTTCATTCGGCCATTTTGGGATCGTTTCTTAGTCAGACGATTATATTTTTTCTATCAGCTCCTTTCTTATACGTTGGTAAGCTTCATCCTGGTTATATTCAGTTCCTGGCCTTAAGAGCGCAAAAATATCCCCCTCGAAATCGGGATCCTTTAATTTATCCTCCATATTTCGTAGGAATTGTTTTCGGGTGGGAGGACGGTTTACAGAAAATTTCATGTATTCCTTAAAGCAATAGATCAGCTTTTCGGTATCAATGTCAAGTTTATTCAAAGCATGGTACAGATCGAATAGGTCCCGACCTTTTTTACGTTGATACAAAGCTCGCAATTTAGTTCCCAACATTTCTTCAATCTGAAACGAAATGAGCTGGCAAGAGCCATTCACCCAGGTATTTTTTATCGTATGATCAATTTTATGGTAACCGAATACCGTGAA
>JBCDIQ010000303.1:0-7469 GCA_039024295.1 Bacteroidota bacterium
ACCGACTCCTGCCGAGTTAGCCGAGCAGCGCGACAATATCTTCAGCAACGAACGACGTATCTTAAATCCTGAAGGATACCAGAATCCTTTCACCCATCAGTTTGCCTTGGGCTATCAGGTGCAAATTGATGGGTGAAAGGATTCTGGTATCCTTCAGGATTTAAGATACGTCGTTCGTTGCTGAAGATATTGTCGCGCTGCTCGGCTAACTCGGCAGGAGTCGGTCCATTCAGGTAGGAAACATTGTCGTTACGGTCAAGACTTGCACCCAGGTTCCCATCGAAGGTTATCTGATCCAAGTCCGTATCTGAAGGAAGAATTCCCTGGTCAATCAATGCCTGTAACTGTCGGATATAGCCTGCAGAAGTGGTGTTTTGCTGCAGGGCATCACTGTAAACTGCATACGGGATTTTGTCATAGAAAATTCCGTATCCAAACCTGAGGCTACTGGCGTTGGTCAATTGATAATTCGCATTTAATCTTGGCGCAATGTTGTTCAGATCTCCCTGGTCTGCCCCTCCCTGTGAAAGATCGTCATAGTCATATCGTAGGCCAATGGTCAGGTTCAAGCGATCGGTGGCACTCCACTGATCCTCTACATAAATGGAATAAATTGTCTGGCGTTCACCAAACTCAGTGGGGCGGAGCTCTACCCCGTAAGCATTTACTTGCACATCGGCAGGGAGGTCATTTACGCCCAGGTCAGCACCCAGATTCCGGTTTCTCAGGTCAATTAATTGGGCATCCGTAAGCTGCACGGTGTAATTGCCATTCACATTCCCTCCTCCAAATAACTGATGATCAGCAGAAATGACTGTAAATCCCGTTTTCAGGGTATGACGTCCCATGTAGAATTTGAACTTCTGCTGGAGTTGCAGGGTATTCTCCGTTTGGTCAAAGACAAAACCCGGATGACCCAGCACAGCAATGGTGAGCTCGCTCGGATCAAGGACGGTAACCTGAGGAGAGTTTTCATTCACCGGACGGCCATAATTCCACCGGAAACGCGCGTATTGAATGTTGGTTTGGCTGGTCCAATTGGTACCTACATAGGTATTTTTTGAGGCAATCAGGATGGAGTTTCGGTCCTGGAAGTTGCCTGCAGAAGGAAACGTTACGCCTCCTTCCAGGCCACCGCCTTGACGTTCGATGTTCACCAGTCCGACATTTGCACGAAGGGAGGAACGGAAGTTTGCACTCCAATTATGGTCGATCTTTCCAGAGAGATAGGTGAAATTGTTCATCCCCCTCACCGTCTCATTTACCCCGAGGGATGGCGCGTTCAGCAGGTTGTCCTTCAAATCTGTGGTATGTTCTAAATCGACAAAAAAGAAGGTTTTGTTTTTAACAATGGCCCCTCCCAATGCTACCCCTCCCTGGTACCGTTGGAACCCATCTCGTACAAAGTTGCCTGAAAGGTCACGTTGCGCAAAGGGAGAGCTGGCATCAATTACAGGACCTGGGCGAGAAAGGAAAAAAGCTTCCCCGCTCAATTCGTTGGTACCCGACTTGGTGGTAACGTTGACCACCCCATTGGCAGTCAAGCCATATTCAGCAGAGTAATTGTTGGTAAGGACGGTGATATTTTTGGCAAATCCGGATGGGATGGCAAATTTTTGCCCACCGAGAAACCGCTCGTTGTTGTCCATACCGTCGATGAGGTAACTGGTAAACAGCGAGTTGGCCCCGTTGATGCTCACATTGGGTGCTTCCGGATAGAACCCGGTGGCCTGTGAGACATTCGGCAAGCGATACAATACGCGTGTGAGGTCACGCCCTTCGATGGGTAAAGCCTCGATTTCCAATTCACTTAATTCGAACGAGACCTCCGCATCAGTGCGGTTAATTTGAGAAGCTGAACGTCCCACGAGTACCACCTCGTCTAATTCAGTGGATTGGCTGCTGACCAGGGTTAGGCGTACAATTCGAGATTGATTGGACCGCAGGTCTATCATCGGAGAAAGGGCTTCCAGGTAATCGTCTGTTTCTGCCACGGAAACCTGGTAGCCTCCGACGACGGGAAGAGAGGAAAAAATTACCCGGCCTTGGGCATCTGTTCTTTCAGTAAAGGAAATACCGCGCGCATCATTGGACAACTCTACAGAAGCTCCCTCAACAATTTGATTATCGGGATAACTGGTCACAATTACGGTGAGGTCTTCCTGCGCAAATAGGCTGCTGTACGACAGGCACAGCAGGATTACATACAATTTTTTCATTAGAGGTTGCGAAATGGGATGAATAATAAAGGGGCATCGCCCCATTAGATTGGGAAAATCAACTCGGCACCAATAGCCTGAAACTTCAGGCTAGCACCAATCGAGAAATGAGTGGGGAAAGGGAAATTAGCGGAGAGAAGGGGGGCCCCTGAATCCTTGCTGTGCAGCAAGCCAACAAAGAAATGTAGCCTGAACAAAGCAGATGATATCAGGAATACGTTGTGTAAGGTTTTTCAGAACGGCTAAAGATGGGAGCTTCTGCAGTAGGACTTTCTGGAGGTCATTATGGGTATCGAGGTCAGCTTTTACGGGCAACACTTGGCACTGAAGTCCCACCCCTTTGATTTTTTGCTGAAGGCTAACAAACAACTCTCCGGTACACCAGGGCAACTCCTGCCAGGAAGTCGCTTCAAAGGCGGCCCGACTGAATCCTATTAAATAGGCCCCACCGTCCCTGGCTGGCCCGACTACTATAGGAGAATCTTGCAACAGGGCGGCTGCATGCCGAAGGTCTGCAACTGACAGGGAAGGGCAGTCATTGCCAACTACCAGGATATTCTCAAAGCCTTGTTCAAATGCCTGCTGGACAGCGTACTGAAACCGGAAACCAAAATCCCCTTCCACTTGCCTCGGCGTATGGATCAGCGGCATACCGCTTCTCTTCACCTGTGCTCGTACATTACGAATTAGGGCAGTGGTTACCTGGACATTTTGCCGACCTTTAGCCAGCGGCTTAGCAGCCGCTTCTTGCCTGGCTGTCCGACTAAACAGCAACACCGCGGTATGGAGAAAATCTTGTTGCACAGGGGAAACTAACAGAATTTCTCCAAATAATGCGATTTCATCATGTTTCTTTGTCGGGTGGATTACAATTATGGTTCGTTCTGGTAAGGGTGTATTCAAAAAAATTGGCACACCGTCAGGCATGCCAATCTTTCTTATACTCAAATAGGTGAGGTGCTACATATGAATCGTCCGGTTGCCAGTAGCTCCCATTGCCGCTTCTTTGATCGCTTCAGAGAAAGTTGGGTGTGGGTGAGAGAAGATCGCGAGATCCTCAGCAGAAGCACGGAATTCCAGTCCGATTACCCCCTCATTGATCATATCTGCTGCACGAGGTCCTATGATGTGCATGCCTAGCAGTTCGTCGGTTTCCTTGTGGGACAGGATTTTCACAAATCCATCTGTATCCATGCTGGCACGTGCACGCCCAGAGGCACGGAACGGAAACTGCCCTGATTTGTAGGGAACTTTATCCGCTTTGAGTTCTTCTTCGGTATAGCCAACGCCTGCAACTTCAGGCCAGGTGTACACCACATTCGGAATTGCACGGTAGTTGATATGTGGGTGCTGTCCGGCAATTTTCTCCGCAACAAAAACGCCTTCTTCGGAAGCTTTGTGCGCCAGCATGGCACCACGGACCACATCTCCAATGGCGTAAACACCAGGAACGCTTGTTTCGAGGTGATCATTTACAGGAATCCGACCACGATCTAACTCAATGCCCAGGTTTTCCAACCCAAGGCTATCGGTATATGGCCTACGACCTACCGCCATTAAGCAGATATCTCCTTTGAACTCGACCGTTTCGCCTTTCTTATTCTCGGCAGTTACGGTCACTTTGCCACGGCTGACTTTGGTGCCGGTAACCTTATGGCTCAGGTGCAATTCATAATCCAGCTCTTTGGTCAGCACTTTTTTAAGTTCCTTTCCAAGTGAACGGTCCATGCTGGGGATCAGGGTATCCATATATTCCACCATGATGATCTTGCTTCCCAAACGGCCAAAGACAGACGCCATCTCACAGGAGATAACCCCACCGCCAATGATGACCATCGTTTTGGGAAGTTTGGTCAACTCCAGTGCTTCAGTGGAAGAAATGACATGCTTACCGTCGATCTCTATTCCAGGAATGGTGGCAACAGCAGAACCAGTTGCAATGATGGTTTTTTCAGACTGAATCTCTGAGGAAGAACCATCTTCCTGGGTAATCTTGATGGTATTTGAGCTAACAAACGAACCATGTCCGCGCAACACATCAATCTTATTTTTCTTCATCAAAAACTCTACTCCAGCCACGGTCTGGCTTACCACTCCAGCCTTCCGCTCAATCATTTTGGGCAGGTCAACCTTCAGGCTAGATACATTTATTCCATGTTCGGCAAACTGGTGTTTTGCCTGAAAAAAATGTTCCGTAGAGTCAAGCAGGGCTTTAGAAGGGATACAGCCAACGTTTAGACAAGTGCCTCCCAAGGTAGGCTCCCGTTCAATGAGGGCCACCTTTTTCCCAAGCTGGGCACAGCGAATTGCCGCTACATACCCTCCAGGGCCAGAGCCGATTACAGTTACATCGTAGGAAGTTGAAGCCATAATATTTTGTTCAAATAGTTATTCAGAAATGGATGGAGGAATGTCAGGATTATCTCATAGGTTAAGCTTTTGGTAACCTCAACGTATCAAATTTATGCTGTAAGCTGCCTATTGCCAAGAAATACATTCATTTTTTTAGATATGACCATATGTTAATAAAAAAAGCCGGCCTTTAAAGGCCGGCTTTTATAACGAAAGATATGTTTTTAGGATTTAGGCACCCTCTGCTTTGGCAGCAACCAGCGTCAGGTCAAACTCAATATCATCATTGATTACTTTGTCGGCGAGGTCGTCAAAGAAAGTCTCAGAACCATACTGCACGTCAAAGTCTGCACGGTTTACTGCAAAATTAGACATCGCCTTGAACATACCACCTTCCATGCTCACCTTGGCAGGGATGGTGATCTGCTTGGTGGTAGCTTTGATGGTCAGGTTACCTGAGATCATATGAGTTGCACCAGTGGTATCATTTTCAGTGGCGGTTACTTCAGTTATTTCGAACTTTGCAGTAGGGTAAGTCGCTACATCAAAGAAATCTGTGCCAGCAAGGTGTCCTACGAGTTTCGCATTGTATTCAGCATCTTCTATATCTACATTCTTGATTGAAGACATATCGATGGTGAATGTACCTGCCGTAAGGTTTCCGCCTTCTACATTCATTGAGCCATCAGATACCATGATGGTCCCGTAATGCTCATCGTCTCCGACTTTTTTGGAACCTTTCCAGTTCAGGGTAGTCGCTTCTGACTGAACCATATATGTTTCTGCTGTTACAGCAGCAACTGCCGCTTCTCCTGCTTCTTTAGCATCAACCGCTTTTTCACTTTCAGAAGGGGTACATGCCGCAAGTACAACAGCAGCGCAAACAGAAAATAGGAATAACCTGGTATTCATGATAATCAAAATTAGGGAAGTTGATAATAAGTGAATGAATATTGATTCACAAGATTCATTGGTTAACAAAGCACCCGGTTACCAAATACCAGAACAAGTTCTGAAATACGAAACCGGATACACGGATAAACCGCACATCCGGCACAAAGGTTTTCATTTGTTGAACAATTTAGCCAATAAACCGCTGCCTGACACTCAAATCGGGAATGGAGCACGAATCTTGTTGACCAAACCAAGTATATCGGTTACGCGCAAAGATGCCATATGCCCAATCGCGCAGGGGTTTGGGAATGATGAGTAACCACCTCCCTATGGTCCATGGGAAATTCAGTTCCCCTGCAATGCGAAGCACAGCTGAACTTCGGGTGTACACGTGCTCATTTTCAACCAGCACAATCGTGGAGAGGTCTGAGGGAAGACGATATTTCTTTAATAGGTCTTTTCCTTTTTCGGACTGAAGAGAGGCAAACTGAAAATGCCCATTAGGGTCCCGGTCAATTACAAACTTTACAGCGGCATCACAAAAATTGCAAACCCCGTCAAATAGTATCACTGAAGGGTTTGCAGCAGATGCGGGAACGGTTGGCTTATCTGTATCCGAAAGCTTTTGTGTGAGTTTTTGCCACCAATTCTCCACAGGAAGAAAGCTCAAGAATACCAGACCTGTCAAGTGATAGGGAAAGGTGATGCCCATCAGAAAAAAGATTCCCCAGTGCATCATGAGGGTCAATGCTACCCACACATAAGCAATTTTTCGGTTTAGCAGGGCAAGAGGTGCCCCCAGTTCTAATACAAAAGTCAGGATTCCCATCCCCAAAAACAGCCATTTTTGCGGATACAGCCATTCAAATAACGGCTCTGCGGGAGTAGCAAACATTTCCTTCCGAATCGCATCCACTGCAATTTGAGCCCGCATAGATTCCCCACTTGCCCATGCCCAGGCAAGGTCGCCTTGTAACTTGGCAAAGCCTGACAAGAAATAAGTTATCACCGTTGCGGCGCAGATAAGTACCACTGGCCATCCATATTGCCAATGCTTGGACTGGGATTTCCACCAAGTAGTCCCCACCTCTCTGACCCGGTCAAGGGAGATCGCCTGTCCCGCAGCAGTAAACCCTATCACCAATATATGCAAGACCAACCCATTGTAGTTATGGTAAATCATAGACCAGGAATTGCGGTAGCACATCAGAAATAGGAACGCAATCCCAAACGCAGGTCCGATGTAGCGAAATTTCCATCCTAAGATGTAGAATACATTCAGCAATAGGGTTCCAATTAGTAATACCTGGAAGGCCATTACCGGCATGGGGAACACGAAGAGATTGGCTAATCCTACGGGTTCATACATGGAAACAGGACCGTCGACCATGCGCACCATCATATCATAGCGCGTGGTCATGTACCAGAATGACAACAGGCCGGTAGCGATGCGCAATACGGCCAAACGTTCGGGGGCTATCGGTTGAAACCAATAGTCGGTTAATTTTTTAAGAGCGGATTTCATGGATTCAGGGGTTAGACGTACAGGGAATAGATGCAAAAACGATCTCTTCAACGGGGTCAGGTTGCTGGTTGAAGAAATAGTTCTCAAGATGGTAAGTAGCTTTGACCACTTCCACTCGATCAAGGTTTCTCAGACGAGGGTCTTTAGAAGCAGCCAATCGTTTGGCTACCGATTTACCTAGAACTTCTGCTTCGTCTGATTTGCACCTTTTTATTACTTGACGACGAACTTGATTGAATCCTCCCGTTCCCACATACTTATAGGGAATCACATGGCGATTTTTTTGGGAATCATACCCTACGAGGTGGTACTCAGAATAGTGAGCTTCGCGTTTTTTCGCGAACATCGGATAGTAGGACAGTGGGAAACTATCTTTCGGCTTTTTCTTCCAATTTTCAACAATTGGAGAAGCAACTGCCAGTAGCAGGACCACACTAACAAGTGTAGCACCCGTTTTAGAAAATTTCATGTATTTGATG
>JBCDIQ010000304.1:0-7427 GCA_039024295.1 Bacteroidota bacterium
GGGTAATCACCTATTTGGGGAAGATCGTAGAAGAACTTGATTTTCGATTGGTGATGGTAACCAATCAGGATGGGCTTGGGACCCGTAGTTTTCCAGAGGAAACTTTTTGGCCGGCGCACAATAAGATGGTGGCCCTTTTGGAAGGGGAGGGAATAGCTTTCGACGAAGTCATTATTGACCGGACCTTCAAACGTGAAAATAAACCCACGCGAAAGCCTGGAACCGCCCTTCTGACCGAGTACATGCAGGGAGATTTTGACCTTGAAAACTCCTATGTCATCGGCGACCGCCTTTCGGATATTTTGCTAGCCTATAACCTGGGTGCCAAGGGCATCATGATAGGAAAGAGCCTGGATCTGCAAGATGACGAGGTAGATAAAGCCCATGTTGAGGCTGCTTTGGCATTGAGTACGGTAGATTGGAAAGGAATTTACCAGTTTTTGACACGTAGTAATTCCAGTTCTGTGGTGAGCAGGACTACCCTCGAAACCTCTGTTAATATTTTCTTGGATTTGTATGGAGAGGGGAAAACTACTGTTAAGACCGGCATTGGTTTCTTTGACCATATGCTGGAACAGCTAGGTAAACACGCCAACCTAAACCTGAGCATTGAAACCACAGGAGATCTCCACATTGACGAGCACCATACAATAGAGGACACAGCACTAGCACTAGGGGCAGCTTTTAAAAAAGCACTTGGGGAGAAAAGGGGGATTTCTCGCTATGGCCATTTTTCACTTGTAATGGATGAGGCCCTGGCAGAAGTAGCCCTTGATTTTTCAGGTCGGCCTTATATGACGTTTGAAGGAAAGTTTAACCGAGAAAAAGTTGGTGGGTTTCCAACGGAAATGGTGCAGCACTTTTTTAAGTCCTTTGCCGATACGTCAGGAACGAGTCTTTACATCAAGGTCACCGGAGAAAATGATCATCATCAAATCGAAGCGATATTCAAAAGCTTCGCACGAGCAATCAAAATGGCCCTCACCCGAACAGGAGGCAACGAGCTGCCTTCTACCAAGGGCGTTTTGTAAAGGGTATTGAGATGTGAGTGCCTCGATATTAGCAAGCATACACAAACTCTCTAGGAAAGCCGGTCGTATTTGGCGAGCATGAGCTACCCCCTAAAACCTAAGAGCTAATGCCTAAAATTGGCTAGTGTAAGCTGCCCCCTAAAATCTAACAGCTAATACCTAAATCTACAGCCCCCCACCCAGCACTTCATTGAGCTGCCGTTCTACCATCTTGTCCTTGTTAAGCTTTCGAATCTCCAGGCTTCGGCGGACATCGCGAATTTCCTGTTCAAGGCGCTGAATTTCTCCTTCCCGCTTTCTAACATTCAGGTCGAAGAGCTCTTCTAATTTTGCCTTGATCGCTTTTTGGTAGGCAGCCTTCTGGCTGCTGCTGGCACGCTGGTAATTTCTCACCAACTCTTCCAACTCAGCTTTTCTTTGGGCAGAAAGGGTTTTGTATTCCTGTGCACTGATGGAGGTATTTTGCCCTGCAGTAATAGACTTTGGGGTAAGTCGTTGGTTATCAGGGGAATTTACCTGTGCGGAAAGAGTAATTGCGAACAATACTCCCATACAAGTAAGCAAGATATGTTTCAAAGAGATATACACAGACAGGCGTTTATATCTATTTAACGACAGGATGTCAATATGTTGTATGGGAGTGCAAAAAGTTTACCAAACTCAAAGAATAAGCAAGGATAGAACCAGGAAAAAAAGTGTGGTTAATGTTCTGGTAATATAGAAAGTCCTTCTGTTAAACATTTCTTAACAATGTGGTCAAACTCATTTTAACCCCTAAGGCGAATCTTGCAGAAGAATTCAGATGGTTTTACACCAACCTTTCCAACTGAAATACCCAAACAAGCATTAACCTAATGAAGACCAACAAGTTAAACCTATTTGCAACCATGTTAGTACTCGTAAGCATGGTCGCATTCACTTCATGTGACAATGACGATGATGGAGATCCAGACACTCCAGATACATCAAACGTCATCACGGATGATGGAAGCGGAACAGGTACTACCACCTGGACTGCTGACAAAGAATGGATCCTCGACGGATTTGTATTTGTAAATAGTGGCCAGACCCTCACCATTGAAGCTGGTACTGTTATCAAAGGCAAGCCTGGACAGGGTGCTGATGCTTCTGCCTTGATTGTTGCACGCGGTGGGAAACTGATCGCCAACGGTACTGCTGCTAACCCCATTATCTTCACCGCCGAAGAAGATGATGTAAACGAACCTAACGACATTCCTGCAAACACCACTGGACTTTGGGGTGGATTGATCGTTCTTGGAAACGCTCCTTTGAACTCTGATCCTGGTTCAACTCAGATTGAAGGTATTCCTGAAACTGAGACTCGTGGCCTTTACGGTGGAAACGCTGCTAACGACAACTCAGGTGTATTCAAGTATATCTCTATCCGTTACGGTGGTACCAACATTGGTGCTGGTAATGAGATCAACGGATTCACCCTCGGTGGCGTAGGGAGCGGTACTGAAATCGACTACGTAGAAGTTATCTTCAATGCTGACGACGGAATCGAATTCTTTGGTGGAAATCCTAACGCTAAGCACCTTGCTGTAGCTTTCGTTGGAGATGACTCTTTCGACTATGACGAAGGATATGACGGAAAAGGACAGTTCTGGTTCACTGTACAGAACAGCACTGTTGCTGGTGGTTCTGACCGTTGCGGTGAGCACGATGGGGGTACCTCTCCTGAAACGGGCGAGCCTTTTGCAACTCCTGAAATCTACAATGCTACTTATATCGGACGTGGTGCTGGTGAAGGCAAGCGTACCATTACTTTCCGTGACAACGCAGGTGGTACGTATGCTAACTCTATCTTTGTTGAACAAGATCGCGGAATTGACGTTGAGATCCTCGGAAATGGGGATAACTCTTACACGCAGTGGCAAAATGACCGCTTAATGCTGATGAACAATACCTTCTGGAACGTTGCAGGCAACACTGAGGCTGATATCTTCCGGTTGACTCCAGCTAAGTATGGAACAGTGAATGATGATGGCACGCCAAACCAGACTGCCATTGACGATTCTACTATGCAAGTAAATGACGCTATAGCTGATTTTGCTCCTTATTTTGCTGACGCCAATAACCAAGTGTTTAATCCAGGGATTAATGTCGGTTACACGCCCGGCAGTAATTTAAACCCTGTTCCTGCTAACACTGTTGCTGCCGGTGCTGCTGTTCCTAGTGACGGATTCTTTGAGAACGTTAACTATAGCGGTGCTTTTGGAAACACCAACTGGTTGAAAGGCTGGAGTCTGCTTGACCAAATGGGATACCTTGCTGACTAATTCAGCTCGAATCCTATGATGCTATATGCTGTGGGGGATTTATTCCTCCACAGCTTTTCCTTTTATTATTTTTACGTCTGTACACACACCTACCTCTTTCGAAAACAACCGCGTTATGAAAAACTTATTTACCTGTTTATTTCTCTTGGGCGTACTAACTATTGGGCTAAAAGCTCAAGGTACCATCAGGGGAAAAGTAACAGATGGTGACCTAGGGGAGCCCTTGATCGGTGCCATCTGTAAATTGCAGGCCGGAGACCAAGTAGTTGGGGGAGCCTACTCTGACTTGGAAGGTGCCTATACCATTAAGGCTAAAGCTGGTTCTTATACGTTGATTATTTCTTATTTGTCCTACCTGGATGATACTCTTAGTATCACCCTGGGAGATGGAGAAGTAGTGTTCAATGAATCTTTATTGTTGCCTGAAACCTCTGCCAACAATGATTTAGAGGTTGTCATAGAAGCAAAACGTGACCAGGCCTCTACCGTTACCCTTTTCAACCAGAAAAGGAATAACCTCAATGCAATCGATGGAGTTTCAACCGACCTGATTAAGCGGACAGGTGATGCCGACGTGGCAGCGGCCATGCAACGTATCACGGGGGTAACGGTAGAAGGAGGAAAGTACGTGTACGTTCGTGGACTGGGAGACCGCTACTCCAAAACGATGTTAAATGGGGCTGAAATACCTGGACTGGATCCAAACCGAAATACCGTGCAGATGGATATTTTTCCATCAAACCTGATAGATAATGTGATTGTCTACAAGACATTTAGCCCTGACTTGCCTGGTAGCTTTACTGGTGGTTTGGTGGACGTACGGACCAAAGATTTTCCTGAAAAGTTTCAGATGAGCGTATCTGCTTCTTTGGGATTCAACACACAAGCCAGCCTCATTGACGATTTCATTTCCTACGAAACAGGAGGAACTGACTTTCTGGGATTTGATGATGGAACACGCGCCATTCCCGATTTCATTCAGAATGAGTTAGGCAATGTGATCCCTGACCAGACCTTCACCAATGAAGAACGTGCTAACCAAATTGATCAGGCATCCAAGTCATTTGATACCGGACTTGATCCTACTCAGAACAACAGTACGTTCCTGGATCAAAATTATCAGGTCTCCTTTGGGAACCAGCATTTGTTAGGGGATAAAACCTTTGGGTATATAGCGAGCCTTTCCTATCGAAATACTTACGACTACTATGGTCCTGGACTTGATAATGGAAGCGGATTTCGTGGCAATTGGCAGAATACAGGTTCTACCGCCAACCCAGCAACCGCACTATTGGCAGAACGTCAGTTGAACGTTACCAATGGTCAGCAAAATGTACTTTGGGGTGCTATGTCCAAGCTTTCCTACAAAGGAAAAAAGACCAAACTTGGTCTGATGTATATGCACAACCAGTCTGGGGTTACGGAAACTCAACTTGCCCAGGGATTTATCTTCTCAGATGACCCGAACCTGCAGTACGAATCACGAATCCTTTCCTACCTTGAGCGTAGCCTGGATATTTTGCAATTAGATGGCAAGCATCAGTTTGGCGACCTGGCTTTTGACTGGATTGCATCTGGCTCTCTTGCTGGCGTAAACACACCGGACCTTCGATTCTTTAACAATGATTTTGTTGAAGGCCCAGATGGTAGCAGAAATTATGGCTTTCAGTTAAACCTGTATGCGGCGCCTTTCCGCTTTTTCCGGGATATGCAGGAAAACCAGTACGACGTAAAGGCGAATTTTGAGTTGCCAATTACCATGGGGGAAGATCGCAAGGGGAAAATCAGATTTGGGGGAGCTGCTAATGGAAAATTCCGTGATTTTGAGGAAATCCGTTATGAGTATGCTTTGGGTAACCTGGCCCCTCAGTACAATGGAAACCCTGAAGAATTTTTCTCAGATCAAAACCTGGGAGTTTTGGGCCGAGATGCCAATGGCGTATTTAATTATGGCATTTTCCTTCGTGATGCTTCTCAGGCACGAAACAACTATACTGGCTTCCAAATTATCAACGCTGGGTATGCCATGGCAGAAATTCCCGTGAGCAACCGATTGAGGTTGATTGGGGGTGCTCGCCTGGAAACCACTACCATGGAAACCGAGTCTGAAGATATCCGGGTGGATAAAGGAGAAATCAACGAGGTGGATGTATTGCCCGCAGCTTCTGCCATTTTTGCCGTAAATGATAAGATGAACGTTCGCTTCAACTATAGCCGGACCCTAGCCCGTCCTGCCTTCCGGGAGTTTGCGCCATTTACTTATGATGACTTTGCGACCAACATCCAGGAGATTTGTAACCCTGAGCTTCAAAGGACCCTGATTGATAACCTAGATTTAAGGTGGGAGTGGTTCCCAACGACCGAAGAATTGTTTTCTGTAAGTCTTTTCTACAAAAACTTCACAGATCCAATTGAACGTATTCAGTCAGTAGTTGCGGCAAACTTACAGTTTTCTTATCAAAACGTGGCATCTGCCTTTATTTACGGAGCGGAATTTGAATTACGGAAAAACTTCAGCTTTATTTCTGAGTCCCTCCGTTACCTGCAAATCGGTGGTAACCTGACGTTGTTACAGTCTGAGGTTGATCAGCCAACTCAGATTCTGGAGGTAGGACAAAGGCAAAACCCTGAGTTTGAAACAGAACGTCAGCTTCAGGGACAGTCCCCATTTGCTGCGAATGTAGAACTCGCATATGTTAACCCGCTGAATGGGTGGAGCGCAAGTGTAAGCTACAATGTGTTTGGTGAGCGTATTTACTCCGTCTCTCTGCGTGAGCCCAACATCTACGAGCAGCCTCGTCCGCTCTTGAATACATCTATCTCAAAGAGAATTGGTGAACGTTTCTCCGTGCGTGTCCGGGCAAACAACTTGTTCAACCCAGAATACAAGTTTATCCAGACCTATCGTGGACAAGAATTTTTGTTCCAACGGTATACGGTAGGTCGCTCCTTTTCCTTGGGCGTGACGTATTCTATACGATAGCTTTCTGTACCCCCTAAAAAGACCTAACCTTGACAGGGTTCGAAACCCTGTCAAGGTTTATTGTGGGTTCCAAACCCTATCAAGCTATAGCACAAAAAAGTCGGCCTTTTTGGGGCCGACTTTATCTTTTTGAAAGAAAGGAATTTACTCCACAAATTCATCTTCGTACTCCTCTTCCTCGTATTCCACCCCTTCTGGGTCGTGCTTTTTAACATTGATAGCAATGTCCTGGCCACGCTCGTTCTGAGCAATGTTGAACTCCACCTCTTCCCCTTCCTGTAATTCATTAAACTCTCCTTCTTCCAGACCTGTCCAATGAAAATAGAGGTTGTTAGGGGGCATGTAAATGAATCCGTATCCATTTTTCAGGCTGTGGATGGTGCTCTGGTAGACCTCATCTGGATTGTAATCATAGGAGCGCTTCTGAATAGGGCCAGCTGCAGCATTGTTGTTGTACATCTTCTTCTCCTTGGGGATAAAGAGTCTGTTGATCAGTGCCTCTTTATTGGAGACTTTGTTGTCGATCATCTGGTGCATGGCTACCGGATAGGTAGCCTCACGCAGCAGGTCAACTGAAGTAACCGTTTTTCGAACCCTACCGGTACGCTCGTCTGTATAGGAAAAATCCCATCCAAGCACCATTACTCGAACGCCCTGCGCATTGAGCTTGCGGACCAGGGGCACATAATCTCCATCGCAGGCGATGAGCACCATGACGTCAAACTTTTTGTGAAGGGTCGTTTCGTAAGCCTCAAGGGAAAGCCAGATATCAACGCCCTTTTCTTCGATACGCCCGTCTCTGGAACGGATAGGAAAATAGTGGGTCGTGACCCCTTCGTTCATCAGGATATCGTCAAATATCCGGTCAGCTATGAGTTTACCTTTGTCTGGCACCTCATAAGCATTCAGGCGACCCCGGAAATAATGAGAATCTATTAATTGGCAATACTTTGACTCTACATTTTCTTCTTCAGCTACCTGGTGCTTAATAAAATCATGTAAGCCTGAGATGCTCAGGCGTGCATTCCTTTCGTGTTCGTAATTGTAATAGTTGCTGACATGTGCGAAGTAATTTCCATCATAAAATACCCCAATTCGCACAAGTTTACC
>JBCDIQ010000305.1:0-7412 GCA_039024295.1 Bacteroidota bacterium
GGGTTCCGCGGGTGACGCCCTTTATTTTCCGGGACTTGAAAGGCTTTCAATTTACCCTTACTGCGCCGAACCAATGTATCAATGGAACAGAGTATATTTTTGATTCCTGGGACCATGGTGGTGCCCAAAGCCACCTCATCACCTTGCCCGATACACCTATCACCTATAAGGCAAACTACCTTGCTGGCAATTCTTGTTCTTCAGGTGCATGTGGCACAGCCTTGGGATTTGATGGGCTGAATGATTTTGTAGACATCCCAGACTTAACCCTGTCTGGCGACTTCACCATTGAGGCGTGGGTTTATTTGGCACCAGGTACCACTATTGACCAAAAAGATGGTATTTTAAGTAGTGCTACCGCAAACCATGACATCAACTTTTATCAATCTAAAGCGCGTATCTTTATAGGCAGTGACCCAATTGTGGCAAACTCAGATATGCGGGTAGGCCAATGGACCCATATTGCCTTTGTGCGTGATGGCAACCAATTGCGCTATTACCATAATTCTACCCTGGACAAGACAGTTACCACTACCTGGTCAAGTGACTTCCTGCTAGGGCTGTTGGGACAGACAAAGGCTGGCTTTTTACAAGGAGGTCTGGATGAAATTCGTATCTGGAATGTTGCCAGAACTTCCACAGAAATCTCTAATTTCTATGATCAACTGGTTCCAAGCGGCACTGCTGGGCTGACTGCCTATTATCGATTTGATGAAAACAGCGGAATACAGGATGTATTTGACCAATCCAGCAACAACCTAAATGGTTTCTTGGGTGCATTCTCCACAGCTGGGTCAGACGATCCAAGCAGGAGCCTCACAAATGGTCCCATGCTGGCAGCCTGTGGAAATATAGGCGTTCCCGATCCTACTGTTGTGATTATTTCCCCAACTCCGGGAACGACCTTTTCTACCGCAGATGCAACCATAAACTGGACCGTTTCCAATGCACGGTCAGGAGATTCTGTCCTGCTGGTATTGGACGGAGTAACCACCCAAAAGTTCGAAGCCATCAATGGGAATGCAACCTTCTCCGGGCTGACAAGTGGGCCTCATATCATGTATGCCTATCTGCTGGATGATCAAGGGGTGACTTATTCGGCAAATTCAGCCAAAGATACTACTTCCTTCATCATCAGTACAAGTGGCGGCAGTACAGCTTTTTGTGGCATGGCAGCCGGATTCGATGGTCAAGATGATTTCATTGAAATTCCCGATCAAAATATTTCAGGAGACTTTACCCTTGAAGCCTGGATACTGTTTGAAAATGGTACCCAAAGCACGATCTCCAACGAGGATGGGATAAGTAGAAGTACCACTTCTAATCAGGACATAAACTTTTTCAATGGCTATGGCCGAATCTTCACCGGGACGGGTGATGCCATTGTTACCGATACCCGCATGCGGACTAACCAGTGGAACCACCTGGCTTTCGTCCGATCAGGCACTACTTTATATGTATACCTCAATGGCGTACTGGACAAAACAGTCACCAACGGCTGGACGGGTACCCTGGAAGTCCACCAACTAGGGGTTAGCCAAAGTGGCTTCCTCGCAGGAGCAATGGACGAAATTCGAATCTGGAATATTGCGCGTTCTGCTACAGATTTACAGAACGAATACGACCAGATGATTTCACCAGGTCTGGCCGGATTACAGGCGTATTACCGATTAGATGAGACCACAGGGACTCAAACAGTAGATGATCAAACCGCCAATGAAGCTCATGGAACCCTGGGTGCCACCAGTGCCGCCGGGGCAGATGACCCCAACCGCTTTCAAACCTCTGGTCCAATGTTACTGGCCTGCGGAACCACCCCCAATACGCAACCTGCCATTAGCATTACCCAGCCAACTAATGGAAGCATCATCGCCAGTTCATCATTTACGCTTATCTACTCTGTAGTGGATGCTGATACCTCTGATGAGATCTCGCTGACGTTGGATGGGGGAACGCCTGTGATCCTGGCTCCCCAAAACGGTAGTTACACATTTACGGGGCTTGCTAACGGCAATCATACCGTGGTTGCACAGGTATTGGATGAAAATGGAACCCCTTATCCCAATTCTACCGCAAAGGATACCCTCCAAATTTCCATTCTTACCGGAAATGGGAATTCAGTGTGCGGAATGGATGTGGGTTTTGACGGAGTAAATGACATCATCGAAATTCCAGATCTAGCTGTATTTGGCGACTTTACCATTGAATCCTGGGTATATTTTGCAAATGGCTCCAGTTCTACCGTCACACGTCATGATGGTATTTTCAGGAGTGTTACCGGTAACCATGATATCAACTTTCACCAGCGGAGACCCCGTTTGTATGTTGAGACAGATCGGATCATCGGAAACACACAAATGAGGACCAATAGGTGGTACCACATTGCCTTCGTACGCGAAGGAAATATGCTGTATTTATACCTGAACGGTCAGTTAGATCAATCCGTCAATACCTCCTGGACAGGTGGCGTGGACATCCAGCAACTCGGTGGTGCAAAAGCTGGCCTGCTGACTGGGAAACTTGATGAATTCCGGGTTTGGGACCTTGCCCGCTCTCAAGCTGAGATTGCCGACAAATCAGATGAAAGGATTTTGGGCACCTCAAATGGTCTGCTGGCTTATTATCGATTTGATGAAGGTCCCGGGATGCAATTTGTCCTGGACCAAACGCCCAATAACCAACATGGAACCCTGGGGGTCAGCTCTCTTTCAGGTTTTGATGACCCTGCCCGAGGAACCACCAACAGTCCGCTTGCAGCTACTTGTAGCCAGTCACCAATACCCGAGCCTGTATTCATTCTGACAGCTCCTGCTGAAGGGTTCGAAGCCCAGGTGAGTCAACCTGTGGCAACGTTTACCCTATCAGATACGGTTGTATTGGATTCGGTTTTCGTCACTGTAAACGGCCCATCCGCTGGTACAGCAGTTATCAGTGGAAAGACCGGTACCTACACCTTACCGGCACTTGCATCAGGAAGTTATGAAGTAATTTTCCAGATAGTGGACCAAAGTGGCCAGCCTTATACCAATGCGACCAGTGCCGATACGGTAAACCTTACGGTGAACACAACGGCTGTTTGTGGCACAGCAAAAGGATTTGACGGCACAGATGACTTTCTGGAAATCCCTGACATCACAATTGCAGGTGACTTCACCTTGGAAGCGTGGATCCTGTTTGCCAATGGTCCTACCTCCTCAATTAACCAAAATGATGGCATCTATCGAAGCTCAACTTCTACCCAAGACCTGAACTTCTTTGCCAGAAAGGGGCGTATTTTTACCGGTAATGGTGATGCAATTGTGACCACAACTGAGTTTCGTCCCAACCAATGGAACCATGTGGCCTTTGTTAGAAGTGGCTCATACTTATACGTCTATGTGAATGGCATACTGGACAATACCCAACCAAACGGCTGGATCGGGAACTTAGAAATTGGTCAGCTAGGAAAAACAACCAGCGGCTTCCTGGCAGGGGCACTAGATGAAGTTCGGGTTTGGGACATTGCCCGTACAGATATCGAAATTGCTGCTGCTTTTGACACCGTAATCACTGGTAATGAAGCAGGATTAGTGGCTTATTATCGAATGGATGAAGTTTCACAGGAACAACTTCTGGTAGACCTGACAGAAACGTATGATGGAACCGCTGGTTCAACTTCACTTGTTGGGGCAGATGACCCCAATCCCTTCCCTACGACCAATGGTTTCTTGTCAGCCATCTGCCAGCCCGTGGTTTTACCTGATCCGGAGGTGACCATTACTGCTCCCACGCCAGGCTTTACGTTTGATTCAGACACCGTTTCTGTTTCCTTCACTTATAATAATGCGCGGGTGAAAGATTCAATCTTCTGGCAGTTAGATGGAGGGGCATTTGAGGTAGTACCTGATACGGGAGGCGTAGAATTCTATAACGTGTCCAATGGTATTCATACCCTGATAGGTACTGCCCAGGATGAAGATGGTATTCTGTATACCAACCCTGAAGCCAGTGATACGATCAACTTTGTGGTAAATGCCCAACAAGGCTCAAGCGGCCAACAAGGACAATGTGGCACGGCCATGGATTTTGACGGAAGCGGAGAAGTGGTAGATATTCCGAATTTGACATTGAATGGTGACTTTACCATTGAAGCATGGATCAGGTTTACCAATGGAGCTCAAAGTACCATCACCAATGCAGATGGGCTTTTGAGAAGTACCACTACTGAGCATGACATTAATTTTCATCAAGGAAAGCCTAGGCTGTATGTGGGTCACGATCCTATCATTGCCAATACCCGCCTGCGCACCAACCGTTGGTACCATGTGGCATTTGTGAGAAGTGGTTCTACCCTGTACTGCTACATCGATGGTAGCCTGGATAAGACTGAAAACACCACTTGGAATGGAGCATTCCGAATCCATGAGCTTGGGGCAGCTAAAGCTGGTTACCTCAATGGAGACCTGGATGAGGTAAGAATCTGGAACGTAGCGCGTACGAGTACCGAAGTGTTCTCCCATTATGATCAATTGGTACTGCCAACAACTCCAGGGCTGGTGGCTTACTATCGCTTCGACGAAGCATTTGGTGAGCAGATCGTAAATGATGAGACGCCTTCCCAGTTTCATGGAACCCTGGGGGCGGACACCAATGCATCTACTGATGATCCTTCCCGTTTCACTACAACCGGAGCTATGGCCCAAGCTTGTCTCACTCAACCCACTACCGACCCTACCGTGGTATTTACTGCACCTACTCAAGGCAGTACCTTGACACAGAACAGCGCGGCCTTGAGCTTTTCAGTGGCGAATCTGTTGGCCACGGATGAAGTGGAACTGGTGTTCAATGCAGGAACCCCCATTTCCTTGGCCCCTCAGTCTGCGACCTATACCTTTAACAGTTTGCCTAATGGTTCTTACACCGCCATCATAGGAGTGAAAGATGTTGGTGGAAATACCTACCCAAATGCTGACGCTCGTGATACCATTTCCTTCTCTGTACAGGTAACGGGTGGAAATACCAGCGGGAACTGCGGGATGGCCATTGGCCTTGATGGCTCGGATGACTTCGTCGAAATACCGGACCTGACCCTTACTGGAGATTTCACCATTGAAGCATGGGTATTCCTTGACCCGGCTGCTCCCCTTAACCAGGAAGATGGTATTCTCAGGAGTACCAACTTGAACCAGGACATCAATTTCTACAACAACAGGCCCCGGATTTTTTCCAGTGGAGACAAGATAGTTTCTCAAACTGTTATAGGTCGTGGCCAGTGGAATTACATGGCCTTCGTCCGATCCGGAACGGAGTTATCCTTCTATTTTAACGGACTTGAGGATACCAGCTTAATTACCAACTGGAATGGCCCTTTCGAAATACATCAACTTGGCCGTACCCAGGCAGGCTTCCTGGAAGGAGCCATGGATGAGGTGAGAATTTGGGATGTCGCCCGTTCTTACTTGGAAATTCAGGCCACTTTTGATAGCGAACTTCAAGGTACCGAGCCAGGCTTACTAGCGTATTATCAATTCGAAAAGCCGGTAGGAGAACAGGTCGTAACGGATAGCACCAACAATTCTTACCACGGCTCACTTGGTGCCAATACCTCAATAGGGTTGGATGATCCCATCAGGTTCCCGGCAACTGCTCTTCTGAACGCTACTTTGTTTTGCTCAAGCTCCAACCAGAAAAACGGACCCCGGCAAGGCATCCTTTCGCCAACGGACATTCCCCTTGAGTTTAGGGTATTCCCTAATCCCGCAGATGAATCTGTGAACATTCAAGCAAATAGCTCTTTGAGTGAAAAAGTGTTGGTACAAGTAGTAAATGCTTTAGGGCAGGAAGTTGTCTCAGCGGAAATGCTTCTAGAGAACCAGCAATCAAAAGAGCTTTCCTTGAAAAATCTTACATCTGGTTTGTACTACCTCAATTTGACAGTACTTGGTCAGCGACATACACATTTGTTGCAAGTACAAAAATAAAATAAACGAGTGGGTAGGTTTCAATTTCAGGCACCCAAGCTTTTCATGAGCAAGGGTGCCTGTTTTGGATTTAATCTATATTTATAATTTACGAATTAACTAACATATTAATTACCCGAACTGTTCTAATTCAAGTTATAGGTGCATTTTTACTGATTTACCCAATAACACAGCCAGCATGAAAAACGATCTTATTTTTAACAGAATAATATTTTTTATTTCTAACTATTGATGTTCAATCAATGAACCTTCCATCATGTATCTATTATTTGTCATATGGAAAATGACTGTAATCAGGGCAGTAATTTTCATCTATATTACACCTTCAAAAAAGGTTCTTGATATTTTTAAGTCAAGGGAACCTATTTTTTGTGACTATACTTTTGTTACTTTCTGACACACTTCACGATTAGGGGCAAGTTTTTTCCGCGTTAGTTCTGATCGGTCATCAAATATTCTGATGACCCCAAAACTATGTTATACTGAAATACACTAATCGGCAACTCACATGAAAGCATTTTTTACATGTATCTCCATCGCCATTTGGGTCAGCTGGCTAAATCAAGGATTTTCTCAATGCGGCACTCCTTTTAAAGTTTTGCATTATACCGAGACCTCGGGATATGACCACCGAACTCGTAACGAGTCCCTTTCAATGTTTCAGAATTTAGGAACGAGTAATAACTTCTCGGTTGTAAATGACAATACTGGGGCAACTTTCAATTCCCTAACAGACCTACAAGCATATCAAGTGATCATTTTCTCCAATACTTCGGGGAATACCATCCTGACTGCCGCGCAGAGAGCCAACTTTGAAGCCTATATGGAAAGTGGAGGGGGATTTGTGGGGTTACACGCAGCATCAGACACCTATCGGCACAGTTCTGCCGATGGCACCCCTAAAGGAGGCTGGGATTGGTTTGCTGAAATGCTGGGCGCGAGTGTTCAATATACGCCTACGCCTCATACTGCAAACAATCACTTGGGCGAGATGGACCATGTGCTTCCTTGCCATGCTACCAAGCATTTACCCGATCCCTGGTCCAAACGGGAAGAGTATTATTATTGGCAGAGAGGGTTTTATGATTTTGGAAAAAACAACGTCCTCTTACAGGTTCGAAGAACCGGTGGCCAAACCTACGATGCTGACCGCCCCATTTCCTGGTTCAAACACCTTCCAGGTGGGGGCAGAGCTTTTTACACGGCACTTGGCCACAACAAATCTGACTATACCACCCCGGGAAATGAATTTAGCAAACATGTATTGGCAGGATTACTCTGGACAGCCGATCCTACCCCAATAGAGGTGTCAGAATTCAATGGGGTGGATGTCCCGGGCGTATGGGTGCGTCAGCCTGGCAAGCTCTATTCAGCGGGAAATAATACCTTCCCCTACACGGTCAGCAATGACAAATTATACATGGCCAACTACCGAGGAGGAGCAAACAACCA
>JBCDIQ010000306.1:0-7408 GCA_039024295.1 Bacteroidota bacterium
CCCAATTATTGCCTTAATTAAAATGGTTCCAGATGAAGGTTAGCTGAATTACGCGCGCCAATTTCCCTGTTATCCTGTTTTATGGTTCAAAACGTTTCCCCACAAAGTAAGCTTGCAAATTCACTTCTGATGAAATACCCAGTTTCTTACGCAAGCGATACCTGGACTTTTTTACAGCAGCATCTGTTACATGGAGTAAATCGGCAATTTCCTTACTAGAAAGGTTCATCTTCATCAAAGCAATAAGGCGAAGCTCATTGGCGGAAAGGCCAGAATGCTGTTCGCTCAGGTGTACAAAGAAGTCCTTGTGTAAAGATTTAAATGAATCCAGGAAGACCTCCCAGTCTGCTTCCTGGCTTAGGTTTCGCTCAAGGGTATGGGACAACCTACGGGAAATAGCAAGCCCTTCTTTGTCTAGGTGAGGAGAGATTCGGTTGACCTCTTCCTTTAGGTTGCGCAGTAAATCATTTTTTTGAGCCAATTGAAGGATCTGGCTGCTGAGTTCACGTTCCTTTTGCTCAAGCTCACGCTGCTTGAAGGAGAGCTCTGTCCCCAGGCGTTCCTTTTCCAGTTGAGCATTTTTTAATTTTTCTGCTTCTACTTCTTGCTTGCGAGCCGTGATTTCTCTGTCTTTTCGCTGGCGGGTTATCAGGTTCCAGACGATAAGGCCTCCAAGGATCACCGTAGCCAGCAGCCCGAATCCAAATGCGTTTTTCCGCAGACGTTCTGTTTCGGCTTCCTGTTCTAGTAGCAAGATTTCACGTTCGCGCTGTTGCACATCAAACTCTGTTTGCAGCCTGGCAAGCTGGCGGGATTTGGCTTCATTAAACAGCGAATCTTTCACCTCCATGAATTGGACCAGGGTGAAATATGCAGGTTCATACTGCTCCAGATTTCTGTAGGTAATGTATAGGGTTTCCAGTGCATTGGGAGACTCCTGATGAGGCCCCAGGGCTTCGGAATGCTCCTGGGCTTTCTGGGCAAAGGACAATGCCAGTTGGTGTCGCCCCAGGTAATTATAAGCCTGCGCCAGGTAATTGTAGCTGAGGTATAAATAATAGGTATTTTTGGATTTCTCCGCCATGTCAACTGCTTCTTTCAGGTAGGGCAAAGCTGCTTTCGCTTGGTCGTTTCGCATGAGCGAACGGCCAATCTGATTGAGACAGTTGAGTTTTGCGCGTTCATCGGGGTGCTTTTCAAGCAGGTTCAACGCCTCTTCCAGGACTTCTTGGGCTTTGTCGTACTGGCTAGTAGCATTGTAGGAATTGCCAAGGTTGATGAGCGCGTAGCTTAGCTTTCGGGGGTGGTCCATCTTTCGAAACTCAGAAACAGCTGACAGGAAACATTTGGCCGCAACTGAGTCATTGCCGTTCATGCCATAAAAAATCCCCAGGTTCAGGTTCACAAATGCTACATGGTAATTGTCCCCAAATCGTTCAAAGGCTGACAGGGACTGATAGAAGTACTGCTGCGCTTTTGAAAAAAGTCCCCGCCGCAACAGGACCAGGGCCAGCGAAAGGTGATTTTTAGCGATTAAGAAACTGTCGCCCAACTGAACCGCATAGTCTATGGCCATCTCCTCAGATGCCTGGGATGCCTCATACCTCCCCAACACCCTGAACAGCTCTCCTCGGGAAGAGGCGATTTTTTCCTTGGCCGCCAAGCTCCCCTTTGACTGCACCTGTCCCCAGCTATCCTCCAATAGCGTCTCTGCCTTTTTGTAGGCTCCATGGGCCATATACTTTGAGGCGGCCTTCCCAACGGTGGCAAAATATAAGTCCTGATCTTCGTCCTCTTGAGCAAGTGTAATTGCCTGGCTTACCCAGGCATCTATGCTGTCTGCATTCCCGGTTTCAGCACGTTTTATCAACTGGCTGATCTGGGCAGTATCTGCTTGAGCAAAAAGCGGCAGACCGTATCCGGTCAGTAAGAGCAGGAAAGAACAATAGAAACACCATTTCATGTATTCAAGGAGGAGAGGAGTTTGACAGATTTAAGGTACAAAGTATACAGTTAAACTGCTAATGGGTTAAGAATGTGACAAAATTAACCATCCACATTTAATTATCTTTCAAATACTTACATAAGTGTCCACCTTTTGTCCACGCTGTAAAAAGGGTCCGGCTACCTTTTGTCTACCGTGGTTTTTTTTCTGGAATCGATGGATTGAAGAAGTTTGAATCAACCGAATAAAACGGTCAAACTTCACCTCTAATTTTTAGATCCATGAATACACATGTTATTTTTCGAGTTAGCCAATTATTTTTATTTGTTGGCCTGCTAATTACCTCCACCGTATTTGCCCAAGTGCCTGCGGGCATGAATTACCAGGCAGTCGTACGTGACGGCCAACAGATAATTGCCAACCAGCTCATGGGGGTTGAGTTCAGCATTTTTCAGGACTCCGCAGAAGTCTACAAAGAGACGCACATCATCACTTCTAATGAATATGGCCTGATCAATGCAGTGGTTGGTGAGGGAAATTCTCTTGTCGGCCAAATGGATACCCTGGATTGGGCAAACGGCAGCTTTCGCCTCAAGGTCCGGGTAGATGCTGGAAACGGCTTCGAATCTCTGGGGGAAGTCCCCATCGTAAGCGTTCCCTTTAGCCGTCAATCGGAGTGGGTCAGCCGGATTGATAACTTTGAGCTACAGGCGCTGAAAGATGTAGATAGCCTATCCCCTGCCCAGGACCAGGTCCTTAAGTGGGATGGCACCAAGTGGACTACAGGAGACGGAACTGTCTGGGAGCAGTCTGGTTCCAATATCCATTACTCCACAGGACGCGTGGGCATCAATACTGCCACACCTGCTGTTCAGCTGGGTGTACAAGGTACTGTGGACGTACTAGATTTATCTTCCGGGAGGCTTGGTACACGCATCTATGGATATGGAGCCGCAAATTTCTATGGCGATAATGGCAATAGAAATGTAGCCATTACTTACCCTTCCAGCAGCCTGAGAAACAATGGATTTGTGGGGGTGTATAACTCGTCCGGCTCCTTGCGCGCTCACCTGCAGGTAAATTCTGCCGGCGCAGGCGGCATTACCCTCAGGGGCGATAATGGACAGAACAATGCCGTCATTGGCTACTTGGGCTCAGATGGAAACCACGGGATTGTCTCTGCAATGGATGACGGCGGACGAACCCGTGCAAGCATCTACTCAAATACTTCTGACATTGGCGTGGTTCAAACCTATGGCTCCAACAACAACTCTAACGCAGCCTTTGGCTACCTCACCGGCTATCCCAACAATGGATACGTTATGGCCCGCAGGTCATCAGGTGCAACAGAAGCAGGCATGTATGTGAATTCTTCTAACCGCGGCGTGGTATTCGGAGATGTCAAAAACTTTCGGATGGAGCACCCAACCCAACCAGGAAAGGAGATTTGGTACGCATGCATTGAAGGGCCAGAGGCCGCAGCCTATGAAAGGGGTACTGCCCGCCTGGAGAATGGGCGCGCGGTGGTCACTTTCTCTGAACACTTCCAAATGGTGGCTTCCACCAAAGATATGACAGTTATGCTCACGCCCCTTTCAGGTGCTTCAGAAGGATTAGCAGTCATCCGAAAATCTGAAAATGGATTTGAGGTGGTGGAACTCAGAAATGGATCTGGCAACTATGAATTTGACTGGGAAGTAAAAGTGGTTCGCCAGGGATTTGAGGATTATCAGGTCATACGAGATGAAAGCGAAGCCATGCCCTGGGACGGGAAATGAGTGAACGGTTTTACCCGCTTTGCGGGATTTTGTCCCGATTCTCGGGCCTCAACAGTTCTCGATTTTCAGCCCAATTAACCTACCCTCAAATTTTATCGAAATGAACAGATATATATTGACCTGTCTCCTCTTGACAGGAAGTTTCCTCAACTCCTGGGGGCAGCTCCGAGCTACGCGGCAAGCCCTTGTGAACGGCGGCAACGTAATCAGCAACAGCCAACTCAGCATGAGTGTCTCCTTGGGCGAAATGGCAACCCAAACCCTAAAAGGGCCTACCCTCACCCTGACCCAAGGCTTTCAACAGCCTGCCACCCTGGTGAGCAGTTCCATTCGGCCTGAAGGTGTGCCAACAACCACATATGCGCTTTTTCCCAATCCCACTTCCAGTCATGCGTGGCTGGAAGTGATGGGCGAGTTTTCCAAGCCCGAAATTTTTCTGACAGATGTGCTAGGCAGGCCTGTGGCGAGGGCACAAGGTGAAGGACCCGGAAGATTCTATATGGATCTACGTGCCCTGCCATCTGGCCTGTACCTAGTGCATGTTGTGCAAGGTGCTACTACTCGAAAAGTACTACGGATAAGACGAAATTGATTAAAAACCGAGATTTCCTGTTGTGTGCCCTTACAGCTGTTGTTGTAAGGGCATTTTCAATTTAAGGTAACGGGGAGGCAAAGTTCCAGGGGTAAATAGGGCACTCAAAAAGCTCCTGATAAAATATTATCCTATTTTTTGAATAACAGTTCCGTTATTTATGCAGGCATAATTGCTAACCGTACTTCTATGAAAAATTCCCTCTTGATCTTATTCTGTTTTATCCTTGGAGCAGGCTCATTATCTGCACAAACATTAGAATTGGGTGTATGGAGTTTACCCAATTCTGCCTTTTCTTACTCAGGTGTAAACCTCCTTTACAGAAAACCACTCCTCAAAGAACGAACACTTCGTTTAGGGGTATTTTTAGAAGGCAATCAACTATACCGAGAAGAATGGGAGGTAAGCGCAGATAGGACCTTGTTAAAACGAGATTCAGTAGCTGGCTACTTGGTGGGGTTTCAGTTTGGTCTAGAAAAAACCCATATATCATGTGATTTTCTGGAATTTTATACAGGGCTTGATGCTCAATTAGGAGCTGGGAGATCGGTCGAACGGCAGATAACCTTCGTCAACGACTTACTCCCGATCAACCGATCAGAAAAAAATGCTGATGGGCTGCAACTGGGCACAAACGCGGTTGCGTTGATGGGAGTAAGGATCAGCAAAAATGGTAAAATGGGAGCCACTTTCGAACCATCTGTCAGAATACGCGGGGTTTACACTTCCTTTGGTGACAGTGGCGAACGCTTCGATTTTAACATGGAAGGCATCTTTCTAAGATTAGGTGCTTGGTTTCGATTGGGAACCTAAGAAAGCATACAACACCCCAAATCGTCTGATAACTTGACCAATCAGATGATTTGGGGTTACTCTTTTTAGATGGAAGAGGTCAAAGCCCGTTCAAGGCTCAGATTCTTTTACTGAAAATTCCTGGGAATATCCAGACGCAAAATAATCGATTCAATGTTCGGCAATGGATAAATAAAACTTCCGTTTTCACCAAATTCTTCTAGAAAGTCGAATTTGAGCCGGTCGCCAATTATTTTACTTCGCTTTTCCACGAAAGCATATAAATGTGAAATGCCCAAATTACGGGCTAGTTTCATGCCTTCTTTAATCATAAAAACATTCAGGCCGCGACTTCTCACATGGTCACTGACCCATTGCCCGGAGAGCTCTGCATAAGGCACACCGGAGTCCTGTAACATCTTTTTTACCGGTGAATACAGGTGCGGTGTAGACTGGATCATTGCTTCTTCCATTGGGAGAAGATGGGTAGAACTCGGTTGTTGAACACGTATGCCCCCCAACAGCTGGCCAGTTGATATATCTTGCATAACAATTGCATGAATATCAGGGTTCTCCATCCACTTTTCATCCGTGGAGGTAACTGAGGGGATGCCCGTTTGGTTCAGTCTATCCACGTGGGCTTTCTGGTACATGTGTGAAATTTCCGGACACTCTTTTGGAGTGAAGCGAACTAACTTGTAAGAGGGTAATGACATTTAAGGTAATAGTTGTAGAAACAAGAGATAGGATTTAGAAAAGGAAGTGTGTTACATAAGCAAATTAACTGAAGTTGGTAGAATGAATTAAGCAGCCTACGAGGTTACCCTTATTGGGTAAAGTTTTATTAAAAGTTCGACGAAAGTAGTTTGTCCATTCATATGAAGAGATATGCTGGTTTCCTTCATTGTTTGGCAGATGAATCAAGGCTTGTGCGGACCAGAAAGGCAACAGTTCCATACCGGAATATTTACCCGCCCAGAATACCTGAGACATACGTTTTCCCAATTCAAATGCTTGAAAAGAGGTTGCGGTACTGTTATGCCCAATCATGAACACCTGCTCGGGTACCAGCTCTGAACGGGAGAACACAGAACGGAGCCTACTTGTTTGCTGTATATCGGTTAATCTATCCAACACCCTAATATCAGCTGTCAGGCCTAATAAAAGCCTGGCGGCCGGGTCCTGGAACTGTTCTTGTGCAAGTATCCCCCATCCGTTTTGCTGTAATGCCTCTTCTGACCATCGCAGAGCACTATGCCATAGCGCATTCCCATCTGGATGGGCGTAGCTATAGTAATCAGTCAAGTGTAATAATTTCACCGTCAGCGATGGAATAGATTCAACCTCTTGCCAGCTCCATCCCGACTTTTGGATAAAAATGGAATCCAGTATTTCTGGGATAGAAGCAGGAACGCCTGGGGAGGAGTTGCCTCCTATGTGATCTTTTGTTTGAAACACAAACTGCACCTCCGAGACTTCTCCTTCAGGGTTAGGAATGGTTGAAACGGTACAGGCTACTCCGGATTGGCTCAGGAACGAATGAGCACTTTCTGTTAAAAATCCCAGGTAAACTTGATTAAGCCCTGTTGCTAACAAAAACTTCTGACTCAACCCCCATTCACTCACCTCCAACTTAAACCCGGATGGGAGCGGAAGAACATCTACCGGAAAACTGTTAAAAGGAGAGGGAACCGACTCAAGGGTTTTCTGCAGGCCATCCACTGTTGCTTTCGGTAAAGAAAGGCTATTCAGCTCATAGGGCCTACGCTGTCTTTTCGTCGAAACTGGAAATTCCGTTTTTGCCAGCGCAAGCTCAGGGTTTAATTCAAAATAATACCTGCCTGACGAAATGGACGCCCCTAATAAAAGTTTCCGGCTGATTTCGCCTACTGCTGCTCCGCCCATGTTCACCGCACTTGCAAGCTGTGGCCAGGTTGACAAAGAACTTCCCCATTCCACCAAAGAAGCCTTCATATCAGGCGAAAGGGCATCTCCCCCTACCATCGGGAGCATAACGCCAACCCGCTGCGCAGGCGAAAGTGATTCAATGACCTCGGCAGATAAGCCCTTCATGTATCCATGCAATAACTCCCTGTCTGGTGCTAAATCAAATCGTTCGATATCCATCAGTCCTCGGTCGCTGGTTTCCATCAAAACCGGGATTCCTTTGCTTCGTGCAGCCTTACGAACCAGGAATTTGATCAGGAGACTGTCACACTCATCAATAAGTAAGTCTAACCCTCCTCCTTCTTCAAGGAACGCTTCCAGGTTGCCGGTCGTTATCCCATCTGAGAAACATTC
>JBCDIQ010000307.1:0-7375 GCA_039024295.1 Bacteroidota bacterium
AATGGGTACATATATCGTATCCCCGGTCTAAAAAAGCCATTTGTGCATTAAGAGAGTTCACCATGGCAATTCTTACAGGATAGGAAGGTTCAGCAAACTACGGGAAATACTTGGAACCTGCTATACCATTAATGCGGGTGTCAATATGCGGATGGGTTCCTGTGCTGTCCAAGGTCCGATATAGTCCCAGCCTGATGTCATGGTCCTTTATTTTTTGCAAAGCTGAAGCCAGGGCCATGGGATTTACGTCAATCATGTTTAGTACTGCCACAGCCCCCGCATCTGCCCGTAGCTCTTGCTCACGGGAATACTTCAACCCCATTCGAACATTGATTTGAAGGGCAATCATACTTGCCAGGGCACTTGTCCCCGAGGTAAGTTCACCAGTAAAACGACGTCCATTTTTTGCCGACATATACGCCTCTGCCCCAGCTGCGACAACTGTCGCAAGCCCACTCCAGAATTCTGCACTGCGTTGACGTTTAATGGCAGCGTTTATATTCAACATCGCATGGTCCATGGCAAAATGCGCAATCTCATGTGCCATCACTGCTATCAGCTCGGTCTCTGAATCCAAAATGGATAGCAGTCCTGTGGTAATGAACATCATTCCATTTGGGAACATGCTCGCATTGGGAATGTAATCCTTGACTACTTTGACCCGTATCCTTCCCGGGCGACCGTCATCGAGGTCATCTGGCATGATTTGATAAGCCAGGCGGTTAAGGTAGTTTTCCAGGTATTCATCCTCATACCTGATGGCATTGTTGTCCAATAACTGAAGGTACTCGAATGCTTCCTCTGCCAGTCCCTGTCTGGTATTCATTTGGAGGCCATTTCTGGCAAGCTGCTCGTAGGAACCACTTCTCAGGGCCTGAACCTTCCAGAATTCATATAAGTCAGCAGGTTCGAACTCAATCCGTTCAAGTCTTTTCAGGGTTGTGACTACTTCCTGCTTATTTGCCCAAAGGCTTACGGTAAAGATTCCTGCTTGGTCTTTTTGGATATGCCTTAATTCCAGCCTATCACCCGCTCGGACTTCTTTATTTAGGTTTTCAGTAGCTTTTCCAAGTAGCCCCACCTCTACAATTCGGTTGGGGGAATAAATAGTGGGATCAGCCTCTTCATGTTGAGCAGATACCGAAATTGAAATCGTCAGTAAAATGGATAGGTAAAACCATTTCATAAGGGAAAGGGAATTTGAAGATTGAATAATTTAGGTAATCAAATATGTCCGTCCTGACAAAAAGGGAGAGTTAGAATGTTTTTCCAAAAGGGGAAAATAGATTAGTAGTGGTCCAGAAACTTAATCATTCGGGTGGCCCACTCGTACTCACGGTGATAAAACCTGGTGGAGGCCGCCCCTTGCAGGAAAAGGTCCTATCGACTCTGTTCCAAAAAATTTAGGTATTTGTGAAAGCTTTCTTTTGCCTCAGCTTCTTTTTCAAGCCTTAGGTAAAGTAGCCCTTCCTGTTTGAAAAGTTCAAAAGAGGGCAGGAAGTCGGTATCTTTTGCCTGTTGGATTACAAACAGTGCCTCTTGATTTTTTTCGGGGGTATTGTATTGCTTCATCAGGCTCTTTGCAACCAGCAGGTAGTCATTCTCAGTAGCGAGGCGAGTTCCAAAATTTTTATGGGCAAAGTGTATGCTGACGGCATACTGTCGTTCATAAAAAGCCAACTGAGCATTCATGGAGTTGACCATGGCCATTCTGGCGATGTAAGCAGAATCATTGAACCGTTCAGCAGGACCAGATATCTTGCTAATGCGAAGGTTGATATTTGGATGAGTGCTGGGATTGTAATGATTACTTATGTCCATTTTGAGGTTATGGCGTTTGATTCGCTTCAAGGCAGAGGCTAACGCCATCGGATTGACCTTGATCATTTCAAGTAACTCCGTAGCACTTTTATCAGCCTCAAATTCTTGTTGTTGGGTGTATGTTAGCCCCATCCGCTCATTGATTCGTGAGGCAATTTCGGTTGAAAGTGATGCTGTTACTTGTGTCAGGCCTCCTGCTTGGTACGTTTCATCTTGCGTTGTCATATATATTTCCGCAGAGGCTGCTGCCAGCGTAGCAATGGAACTCCAAAACAGTGCCCGACGAGTCCGCTGCATGGTGGTATTGATGTTCTGCATGGAATGATCCTCTGCAAAATGGGCAACTTCATGGGCCATAACTGCGAGGAGTTCCTCTTCTGAGCTCATGGTAGAAAGCAACCCGGTGGTGAGAAACATCATCCCATTTGGAAACATAAAGGCGTTTGGCTTATAGTCCATGACAACTTTGACGCGGACCGAGCCAGGCCTTCCATCGTCGAGTGGGTCTGGCATAACGCGAAAGGCAAGCCCTTGAAGGTAGCTTTCCAGGTAATCGTCTTCTAAAAGCAGACCTGAATTGTCAAGCGTCTCGATATAATCGTAGGCTTCCTTCCCAAGCTCTGTGCGCAGGTTTTTTTGTAAGCCATTTTTGATCATGTGGGAATAGACACCACTCTGCAAAGCCTGAATTTTCCAAAAATCTTTGAGATTGGAAGCCCTGAATTGAATGGTATTTGCCCTGCGGAGGGGAGCCTTAAAGACTTTGCCATTCGCTGTGAGGTTGATGGCATGATACCCGGTTGGGTCAACAAAAATACGCCGGACTTCGACTTCATCACCGGCTTTTGCACCAGTAGTCAGCCTTTTAGTTAGCGTTCCTTTAAGTCCCATTTCAACACGAAAGCTGGAATTGGCACCGAGGGATGAACGATAGTTTTGACCAGATGAGGAAAAGGAATGGAGGAGGAATAAGGATAGAAAAATCCATCTCATACATGAAGGGATTGAAAAATGTTACCTTGAATAGGAATAGTTGTTCCTCCTGACAGAGTAGATAAAACCAGTGCAGATCCTTTCTGGTCTCACTGTTTTAAAAAAAGCGATTTTCTGGAAGAAAGGCAAATTTAACAGTTCTTCCAGGCATGATCTGGGTAAACTTCATGAGTTCCTTTTCCGGGATATAGGCAATTCTGGGGTAGCCGCCCGTCGTTTGACAATCCTGGAGCAATACAATGGGATTTCCAGAGGGAGGTAATTGAATAATTCCTGGAAAAATGGCTGCTGAGGGCAAATTGGGGGAAGAAACCAGTGAAAGTGTATTGTTCTCCAATACCGCTCCCATTCGATTGCTTTGCTGGGAAATGCTGAATGGGTGGTTCCGAAATGCGGCTTTGCTTGTTTCATTCAAGAGGTGCCAATCTGGTCCAGGATAGCACCGGACTTCCTGATAAGCGGAATAGTCAGGCACTACCACTTCAGAAGGCGAAACCGGATCAGACGTTAACTCATTTGCGAAAAATAGGGTATCTCCCTTTTTTAGGTATGCATCGTTCAGTCCGCCCCAGTTGCAAGGAGGGTAAGTAGCTGCGCTCCCAAGGGACCGGGTCGCCTGAAATCCACCTGCAATTGCCAGGTAAGCACGGGCACCATTTACGGCAAATTTTCCCACCAGTGTATCGCCACTTTGCACGGGAATTGGCCGATACCGGTCTACGGGAGCGCCATTCAACTGCCAATTAAGGTCGGCACCAGTGAGGACAAGGTGGGTAGCTTCATGAAACAACAGCTTCGGACCCAGTAGGTTGACTTCCACTACCGGAGTATTCGGGGGATTGCCAAGTAAGGCATTGGCGGCTGTGAAGGCTTCCCGGTCCAACACCCCCGATTGGGGAATCGCCCAGGTGGTCAATCCTTTTCGTCCACTTTCCTGTATGCTTGACAGCAGGCCTGGATGTATCACTTCTATCATGGTGCGTAGGAGGATAGGGACAGTTGCTGGTCGCGGAGTTCCAGCCATGTGGCTTCTGAAATCTTGGTCAGGCTAAAAGTATCTCCTGGGGCGCACTTCATAGGCGGAACCTGGTCTGACTGGAAGCTTACCAGTGGGCAGTTTCCGATTACGTGCCAGCCGCCGGGACTGGCCAGGCCATACAGCCCCAGGTACTTACCTCCAATGGCAAGGCTCCCCCTGGGGACCTGCTTAGCTGGATGCGTTTTTCTTGGGCAATGAAGTTGCTCAGGTAGGTTATCCAGGTACAAGAATCCCGGTAAAAATCCCCACATGCTCAAGCTGAAAGTGGTTTGTAGGAGCTGGTCGATAACTGCATCTTTTGCCAACAGGGTATGTTCACAGACAAATGTCCAATCGGTTCCTTTTTCAAAGCAGACGGGAAGCACATAGTGACGTTTTGCCTCAGTGAAAGAAAGAAACGAGATATCCGCTAATTGGTCCAGGATCTTGGGAGCTGGGTGTTTGAGCAGCAGGGCAATCTCATGGGGCGTTGCCACCACCTCCTGGATGGGCTCCAAATATTGCTGTCGGATGTGCAGCCCCATATTGGGAATTAACGCTTGCGAACCCTTCTGAGGCTCTGGATGGAGTAGCAGCAGGGTTGGGCCGATCCAAGAGGCTCGAAATTTTAGGTTATTGAGGTGAATGAATCTGGATGCCATGCCGTTGGAGGGATTGGTGTAGCAAAATAAGCATTTTGAGGGCATTGGGCGTATCAGAATGGATGCAGAGCGTTTTTGCCACTAGGCGCTGAATCCCTTTTGCTAGGGTGGTTATCTGTTGGTTGGAAATGAGGCCTAGCACTTGGCGTTCCATTTCCGGGAAAGAGGCTAGAAGAGCTTTCTTTTGTTTCCTGCTAACCAGTAGAGTAGGGGAGGCGTACCGGCGATCTGCGAATGCTTCCGGGATAAACGTGATTCCAGCGGATTGATATGCATTCAGGTGACGGGTCCCTGCCATGCCATACACCCGTAGGTCAGTGCCATAACTCGATAGAATTTCCAGAAAGGTTTCCAGGTACATTTCGTGCTGCTCCAAGTCATGGTATAAGGCGCCGTGGGCTTTTATGTGATGCAATTGGCCCCCTGCTTTTACCACTTTTTCCTGAAGAAAATCTAGTTGCTGCTCTATCAGTTCTCGAAATGCTGGTTGGGATAGCTGATGCGATACCCTGCCAAAATTCTCTCTGTCATCATACCCGGGATGTGCGCCGATGGCCAATCCATGGCGAACGGCAGCCTCCACCGTCTTGAAAATAGTCGCATCATCACCTGCATGCTTCCCACAACAAATGTTGCAGGAAGAAATGTAAGGCATTAAGGCTTCATCCTGGTTAGCAGCTCCAATCAGTTCTCCCATATCGCAATTCAGGTCAATGGATTTCATAGGGTAATGGTTAACTAAAAATGGCTAGTTCTACCTGCAACTTGATAAGAACATACGATCCTAATTGCTGATAAAGATAAAACATTGGAAAAATGTCCCCGTAAATGATGATAAGGTATTAACTTAACGTTTAATGACTGTCTTTCAATTATATACACAACTTTCAAGTCTTCCTGAAGAATTTCGAAAAAAGGCAATGGATTACATTGCAGCATCAGGTCAAAAAGAATAAAAAGGATCCAGGGAGAGTGCCAGGATTAGCCAAAGGGTTAATCAAGATGAAAGATAACTTTGACGATCCAATAGAAGATTTTCAGGATTACCGATAAATGAAATTTCTTGGTCCTTTGACAACTACCTTAATTCTCTTATTCAGCGTGTCATTTGGATCAGGATATGAGAAATACAACAAGGTGTAAAAATTTGATTTCCTGAAAATTATTAGATGTCTCGACGAGCTACTTACTTATGGCAACTTTTTCAACATTATGATTATCAATGCGTTATTGATGGAGGTTGTAGAGCAATGGTAAGAAATTAGGGATGTCCGACTTTTTCATCGATAAAAAGTCGGCAAAAATCTACCCCAAACAATGCTTCCTCCCACCGTCCTTCGCCTCCCCCGCTGTTTGGGGAGGCCAACGCGCATGTTTTTCTGTGAAAATTTGGGCATGGACGATTAACAAGCACTACTCCTCCTTGTCAGCCGATCCTAGGACTCTTCGATCTGCACAGCAGTAGCTCATAGGGCGTTATCCATACTGGACATTACAGCGACTATTTCACCCACATAATTTGTAAGCGTACCCATTTCATTTTTCCTATCCGCCCCCTATCACATTCACCAACCCTTTTACCGCCAACAAAACCGTAATCAACAAAACAACTGCCGTAGCCACATTCTGAGAAGTCGAATTCACATACTTATCCAGTATACGAGCATCGTTCGCCATTTTCCATAAAAATGCAGCCACCAGCGGCAGGAGAATCGCATTTGCTATTTGAGCGAGTTGAATCAATTGCAGAGATGTAAAGCCGTTCAACGTGCCGCCCATTCCAAACAGGAGCACTGCTAACCAAGTCGCTCGAAAAGCTGAACTAGACCATTTCGACTCCCACTTGAGAAGCCCCTTCAATGCATATGCCGCAGCCAATGGCGCAGTAATCGCCGAACTCAAACCCGCTGCCAGCAGCCCAATACCTATGACCCACTTTGCAGCACTGCCCATAACCGGAATAAGCACTTTCTGGAGGTCTGAGGCTTTTTCCATGGCCATGGTTCCATATCCTGCAGCAGCAGAAATCATGATTGCTATGGAAATAATTCCCCCAAGTATGATGGCTACCCGGGATTCCCTTCGAATATCTGCCAATTCGGCCCCTTGTTCCTCTTTTTTGGGGATGATGCTGGCATGTAGGAAGAGGTTGTAAGGCACAACTGTGGTGCCAATCAGTCCGAGTGCATAGGGCAACGCATCTAAATCCATTGGCCAAGAGAACCATCGTATACCTAAACCAGGAATTACCAGAATCGCAGTCACGACGAAGCAGATAGCCATGAGCACCACCAAGAGAATGAGAAACCGCTCCAAATAATGATACTTCCCAATAATCATTACGCCCAGGATTACCAGAAACACGCCAATTGTGCCTGCTGGTTTCCAGTCTGGTGACATACCCATTACTTCCAAGCCAATGATCGCTCCGGTGAGGTTCCCTGCTTCATAAGCCGCATTTCCAATCAAAATTGCTAGCACAACCAGCCCTGCAGATAGCCACCTAAGGATACCATGCGGGTATTGCTGGTGAATTGCCTCCCCCAAGCCTTTGCCGGTATACCACCCAAGGCGGGCAGCCATTTCCTGTAACACCAAGGTGGCAAAGATGGAGAATACCAGTGCCCAAAGGAGTTCCAGGCTATACCGATTCCCTGCCAAGCTACACATGGTCACTGTGCCAGGACCGATAAAGGCAGCTGAAACTAGGGTAGAAGGGCCAACGTACTTTCGGAAATTCATCAATCCACAAGATATCAGGATTGATCACAAGAGGACAAAAAAATACCCGGATTTTCACCCGGGCTTCTCAAATAAGAGGAAATGTGTTCTCAATATATTGCCTTTTCCGAAACAAAGGTAGGGCGATAATGACAGTTAA
>JBCDIQ010000308.1:0-7358 GCA_039024295.1 Bacteroidota bacterium
AAGAATTGCTGCTGTTGGGGAATTGGCAAGCATTGATGGCGAATAACCGTATGTTTTTTGGGAATCCAAATCTGGTTTGCGGATTTAGGCAGGGATTAATTCCTCCTGCTCCCAGGTCATATGCATACCGAATGCTATCTCTGGTCAACACTCGGATAATATCTCCAGTTGGATTGCCGAAATCCATGTGCCATTCGTAGTAGTCAATATTACCTGCCGGAGAATTGGTAATATTTGCCACGATAATTGTGTCCCCATCGCAGGGGTTGGTCTGGCCTGCAATGGTAGACAAATTCACTTGAGGTTCTGTATAAAATGAAAGAGGCTGTACGAAGCCTGGGCAAGTAGCATTATTGGCAAAAACCCGCACAAGGTAGGTCCCATATCCATAGGTATGAGATTGTGTTAAGGTGTTACTAACTGTGGGGGGACTCCCATCGCCCCAGTCCCAGGTGTAAGGCCCCAGGCCCGTCGTATTCAGGGTGAAATTCCAAGTAAACTGGGTGGGTTGGGGCCCAAAATAGCAGAGCAAAGTAGCGGTATCTACCGTAACGGCTAGTTGAGGTGTGTAAGCAACATTAAGTGTTTGGGTAGTGGTGCACCTTCTGCCTGAAGTGTCCGTGACGGTGAGGGTTACGCTATAACTGGTTGCAACTGCGTTATAAGGATAGCGTGTGGAATCTACGGCTCGCTGTGAAGCGAGTCCATTCCCGAAATTCCAAGCATAGGCAGTTACGGTTGCGGGATCTGCATTTGCTTCAAATACCACAAATTCCTGTGCGCAGGCAGGTTGAGGCGTGACAATGGTGAAGGTAGAATCACATTGTGCATGGGCCTGCAGAGTGAACAGCCAAGTAACGGCTAATAGTAGTAATGCTTTTTTCATAGGAGTAGGAAGGGAAAAGGGTATTAAGTCAGTTAAAAACGGGGACAGGGAGGTCCATTTTTACCAGATTTGCGTTTACAGGGCATTAAGCCTCCTCCTGGGAGGTTGAGGTTGGTGGATACTTCCCAGATACCCCCACTGTTGCTGCGCAGTCCACTGTAATCGTAGCTGTAAGAAATACCAAAACTCAAAAGGTTATCATTTGCTGCGATGGGAAATTCATATCCGGCCAACAGGGTAACCGCATTCATATTTCGCACATCAGCTTCTGTGTCACGGTTAAAGAATAGAGAATTGTTTAAAAACAACCCTCCATATACACTGGGGCTTTTCCGTGAATCGGAGTTTTGCCTGGAATACACAGCTACCCCCATGTTTACCTGGCGATACCATGCTGCATTGGACTCCGTGGTTGACGGTTGGAGCTCCATCCGAAAAAGTCCTGCTACGTTATACGGCTTGCCTGTATTCTCATTGAAAGAGGTTAATTCCAGGGTAGCATGTAAATTGAGCCTCACTCCAAGGGTATCATCTATTTCTGCGACGTTACCCTCAGCTCGTACAATGTGAGACAGGCTAAACCCAAGCCGTAAAATTCGCTCTGAGTTAGTGCCTTTGTTGAAATACCTGTCGACTAATATTCCTGCATCAAGGTCATAGTAATTATTTTGTGAAAGCAAGTCATCTGGGACTGGGGCACTGGTCGGTCGTACGATTCCATAGATGGCGTCCAATTGGTCACTGAAAACCAAGTTTTCCCAGTTTAGCTGACGCCAGTTGTAAGTTGCTCGGAGTCCAAAGCTGAATTCCCATTCATCTTCAAACTGCTGTCCACAGGTACGTGACCTGAATGCATACAAAATTCCTGCACTCTGTAGTCGGAGCATCCCTGCACCTTCTGTATGGTCCAGGTATAGCAAGCCAAATCCGGATTGCAACTTGGCAACTTCCAGGCTTAATGCAGCACTCGTGGTTTGAAACTTTGCGTTTTGTCCTTCTACAGGGATCCACTGTTCACGGAAATTGCCATTGAACGACAGACCTGGCTCGTAGCCAGCAAAAGCTGGGTTTAGGTAAAGTTTGTTGGCATAATATTGCATGAAAATCGGATCCTGGGCATGCAGGTAGGCCGAATTCATGCAAAAACACGCCCCAATCAGCAGGAGGTAAAGGTATTTCATAGGTGGAGTGTTGACAAATGCTCATAGACGGCAGTGGCTGGAGCTAGGAACAAGATGCATATGAACGAATGGTACTGCATCTGTCGAAATGCTCAGATGAAATCTCACCAACGCACGAACGGGATATGGTACAGGGAGATTGAGACGTCAAATTTGTTCCTGGGGGATATGTAAGGCATAATAGTAGTGGATTTGGAAGTAAAATTTAACCTCCCTAATCAACTACCTCCCGGGCAAAAGACCAAAAAAAACCAGAATTTAATCCTGGTTTTTAAAAAAGCTATTTTATCGAAGGTTTTAGGTTGCTGAAACAGCTGCCTTCGGCAGTGAAAGGTAGAAAGTCGTTCCTTTGCCTTCTTCTGACTCAAACCAGATTTCTCCTCCGTGGTTGTGGACAATTTTTTGGCAAATGGAAAGACCGATTCCAGTGCCCTGATAGGTATCCCTGGTGCCCAGTCGATGGAAAAGTAAAAATACCTTCTCTTTGTACTTGGGGTTGATGCCGATACCATTGTCAGCAACAGCGATGGTGTATCGCATTTCATCCTCAACTGAGGATATCGTGATGTGTGCTTGTTGGTCTTTCGGCTGAAACTTAATCCCGTTGCTTACCAGATTTTGAAACAGCTGGACCATTTCAATTTCAAGGCCCTCGATCTGCGGAAGGGACTCCACAGTAAGTTCTGCTTGTGATCGCTTAAGCTGATTGTGCAGGTTGCGCTTTACCGCATCCAGGACTTCATTCAAGTCAACGGGCTTATGAGGGATGTCATCCCGGCCTGTTCGTGAGTACTTTAGGAGGTCGGAGAGCATACCATCCATTCTGGTTGCACCGTCATACACAAAATCCAGGAACTCTTGTCCTTCGTCTGGCACCCCCGTTTCGAACCGCTTGCTAAAAAGCTGAAGGTAAGAACGAATGGTTCTGAGGGGTTCTTTCAAATCATGTGAAGCAGCATAGGCGAACTGCTCAAGATCTGAGTTGATCCGCTGTAGTCGGGTATTTTGCTGACGGATTTCCTCTTTCTGCTGCCCCAGTTGAACATTCTGCCGTCGGATTTCTCGGTTTTTCTGGGCCAATGTTTTATTAGAATGTTTCTTATTCCGAATGAGAAAATAGAGCATCATAATGGTCAGGATAGCAAGTGCCATCGCTGCATACAGTGCTGTCATGATCTTCTGGTCTGCAGCTTGCTGGGCCTTCAGGAGGGCGTTCTCATCACGGGTTTTTTGTAGCTTGTAACGGGTCTCCAGGTCGGCCATCCGCTGGTAGAAAGCCCGGTCATACAAACTGTCCCGCAGGGTAGCCAACTCTTTCTGAAACCTGTAAGCCTGTACAAACTCCCCATTTTGAGCATACAATGAAGCCAAGAGCTGGAATAGCTCCAGGTTGGCAGGCTCCGCTCCTGATTCATCAGCCAAACGCAGGCTTTTCATCAGAAACTTTTCTGCTTCTTTGAATTGGCCAGCTTCCTGAAAGAAGAGCCCAAAACTTTTATAGACTTCCTGCTCTCCTACAGTACTTCCCTGATCCTGTGCAATGCTAAGTGCCTGTTGATATCGCTTGATCGCCTCCTGGCGATCCCCCAACGATTTGTAGGCATTTCCCATGTTGATCAAGGTAATAACCTTGTCATTTACGAGTCGCTCCTCTTGCTTCAACTCAAGGCTTTGGTGGTAGTATTTTAGTGCTTTTTCAAAGGCTTTCTTACCTGCATATGCTTCCCCTAAGTTATTGAGGGCATAGCTTATCAGGCGCTTTTCCCCTAAATGTTCGCATTCCAATAAATATTCCTCGTAGAATGCGATGGCATTGTCATATTTTTTCATGCGCATGTGGGCCAATCCCAGGCTATTCAAGGTGCTTGCAATACCCTTAGGTTCGTTTCTTAGTCTCCACAGTTGATTGGCCTGATGAATGTTCTTAAGTGCTTCGTCAAACCTCCCCATTTCGATGTTTACCAGCCCAAGGCTATTGTATGCGTTGGCAATGTTACTGGTATCATGCGCACGCTCCACCCGTTCCAAAAACTGTTCAAATCTGCCCAAAGCACTAAAATACTCTCCTTTTTGATAGGAAACCCTTCCAAGTAATGCATATGCACTTGCTTCCAGGTCAGGACGTTGTTCACGCGTTGCAAGAATCAGAGAACGCTTGGCAGATATTTCTGCCTGATCCAGTGATTGACGCATTTCTTGGAGGGCAATGCGCTGCAACAAATTAATTTTCTCCTCTGGCCCTGCGGTGTAAAGTGCCTGCTGAAGACTATCTTCTATCGTACTTTTGGCCTGCAAAGCAAGGGTGGGCCATGCGTAAAGGAGCAAGGCAATCCAGGTAACAATAGATTTTTGTACAAACATTTTTCCGACGACTATTTGGTACTTAAACTAGCTTGTCTTGCTCCTAAAAAGAAGACTTTTATCTGTAAATGCTTTCACCTGATTCATGTAAATATAAGAATAGATTTATCCATAAAAGAGAATTTTATTCATTTAATAAGGGTAAGATAAAAACTATTTTAGGGAGTAAAATTATTTCCTCTTGTAAGTAAATCACATATTCTTGATTTGATATATGATCATAAAGATGAACCTTTGTTTAGTCAATCGAAATCATATTAACCAACAAAATATATTGATTAATAATTAGAATATCGATCATGCGGGTTCAAAAAACATTAATTACCCTTCTTTTGACGATTTGCCTTTGCTGGAGCGTTCCTCTTTTTGGGCAGGCCGACTTTGGACCTGATCCGATTAAGCACAACATTGCCAAAAATGAAAAGGACTTCTTTTTTACAAAAAAAGCAGGTAAAGACGGAGCTGCTCATTCTAATGCAGCTCAACATTTGACTTCCGCTGAAGAACCAAAATCTAAGGATATTTTACGGTTTGAGTTATCTACCAATGTGGTAGCTATGCTGGTTCAGCCGTAGTGACGCTGGTTGCAGGGAAGTACATGTAAAATGTTGTCCCTTCTCCTGGAAAAGACTCGAGCCAAATTTTTCCTTTATGGTTTTCTACGATTCGCTTACATACGGCTAACCCTATTCCCGTGCCTGGGTACTCTTCCTGTGAATGCAACCGCTTAAACAGGGCAAATATTTCTGACTGATGTCGAGGTTCGATGCCTATTCCATTATCCTTAATAGAAATTAAAAATCCGTTTTCATACCGTTGAGAACTGATTTCTATTACCGGAGATTGATCTCCTCTGAACTTAATGGCATTTGAGATAAGGTTTTGAAAAAGTCGCACAAACTGAGGATAATTGCCCATTATTTTTGGCAATGAATCAATACGAAGGTGTGCATGGCTACTGGAAATCCGTTGTCTTAGGTTGTCTGTGGCCGCATCTACTACTTCGTTTAGCTGGAGAACTTTCGTTTCAGGGGAACTTTTGCTGACCCTGGAATAATCAAGAAGGTCCCGAAGCATACCATCCATACGGCCGGCTCCATCCACCACATAAGAAAGGAATTCATGGGCATCTTCAGGTAGATCAGTGCCATATTTCTTCTCTATTAGTTGTAGGTAGTTTCGTATGGTTCGAAGGGGTTCTCTCAAGTCGTGTGAGGCGAGGTAGGCAAATCGCTCCAAGTCCTCGTTGGATTGTTTCAGCTTCTGATTTTGGGTGTAAATTTTTTGACTCTGTTCCTGTAGTTGTTCATTTTGATAAGCAATCTCTTTGGTGTGATGCTCCAACAATTCATGCTGATTTTTAATAGCTACATTTTTAGCAGCTAGTACATTGGCGATTTTCTTTTTTCCCTGGTAAAGGCTAAAACAACCAAAAGCGGCCGCTGTTGCGACCAAGGTGAACAACATTAAGGTAAGATGCTGGTTTTGGGTACGTTCTTTCTCTTCCTCCATCTGCTGGATTTTCTGTAGTTGAAGCTGGATTTCGTAGGCTTGTTCGTAACGCTCCTCAACACCTTCCAATTCTATATCCAGCATCTGTTTGTGCAATGAATCCTTTAGCTGGTCGTACAGACGATAATAGTCATATGCATTTTCGTGACTGTTTGTCAGGGCGTACAGATCCCCAATTTTTCGGTATAAGTTAAGCATGCTTGGCTCCGCTTTCATTTCCTTAGCGTGGGCCAAACTTTCTTGGTAATACTCAAAGCTCCTGGTGTAATTTCCTTGTGCTGCATGTATCTCGCCCAGCCCTTCAGATAGTTGCTGTTCCCACCGGGTATTGTTATGACCCCTGGCCATAGACAAGGCTTGTTGGTAATACTTCAGCATAGAGTCAGGATTGTTAATGGCCTTGAACACCATACTGATATTTATCAAGGTAGAGATGGTTTCGTCTTCTAACTGGAGCTTACGCTTGAGAAATAAGCTTTGACGGTAGGAAATTAAGGCTTGTTGATAGGCGTTTTGCTTGAGGTAGATATCACCCATATTGTTGTGAATTCTTGCTTCGATAGCCCTAAGACCATACATCTGGCACCAGCTTATCCCGTCGAGGTTAATTTTTAACGCCTCGTCGAGTTGCCCCATTAAAAAAAGTACCGAACCTATATTGTTTAGCACACTTGCATGAAACCTCGGGTTACCCCTTGAAGTAGAATCATGTAAGGCTTGTAAAAGATAAGTCATAGAAGCCCTGTAGGCACCCTTTAGCTTGTAGGCTATCCCAAGAGAGTTTTTTATGCTGGATAAATGTTGGGGCAGACCTCTTGATTCCGCAATAGCTCCTCCCAACAGAAAGTTTCGGATAGCATCATCATTGTTGCCATTTAGTAGATGCGTATTTCCTGTAATGTAATACGCTAGCAACACAGACTCATGTTGCGCTAAGGATTCGGCCATCATGCGCGCATGCTTAGCCAAAGTTAATGCATAGCTGGAGTTAGTCTTCCAGTGTTTCTCTGAAACACGGAGCAACTCCCTTGGCTGGTTTTCAAGATCGTATTGTTCAACCAGCTTTTGTAAGCTATCTGGGAGTTGGTATTTCCCAAAGACTGGTTGGAAGAGGAAAAAGCATAAATAGAAACAGGCAAACAGGTTTAGGAATCCTGAAGAATTTATCATTGAATTAGGAGATGAGGAAGGTACTACAAGCTTAATGGTGCAAGGCAATATAAATATCCGGCGGGAAGCGGCATTTTCCCTTACAAAAAGGGCTAAATACTTACATTTCGAAATGAGGACTTATGTTATCAATGTCCTTCTCGTGATAGTTTGAGCACCTCCAAAGTCAACTTGGATAAATAAAGCAGTCATTTTCGTCTTTTTTAGGCGTTTTTGATTACATACTGAAATTTTCTTGAATTTTTTTC
>JBCDIQ010000309.1:0-7287 GCA_039024295.1 Bacteroidota bacterium
ACTCGGGTCAAACACCTCACGATCCTTGAACTCATCAAAGCCTAAAAAGTACTGCAAATAGGGATTCTCCTGAATTTGGGCAATCGTCTCTCGATCGCTCAAACCAAGTTTATGCTTGATCAAAAGGGCACCGATCACCACTTGAGCTGACTTCACCGGAGGGCCAGTCTTTGAGGTGAACCAACTATAGTACAACCGAGAAAGCTCATCCCAGGGAAATAGCTCCCGCAGCTTTACCCACCGATTCTCAGGGTTGAGCCCCTGGCTAAATGGGGAACCAAATAATGCTAAACGGCCTTGTTGGGGATTGGGAAAACGACTCATCTGCAAGCTTTTTATCCTCTTACTTGCAAAAGATACACATTTTTAGCCAAATTTGACAGAAAATATAAATACAATTAACTGAAAACCAGTTGATTATTAGTTGTTCAGCAGACCCTACTTACAGCAAAAACCAAACTGGGATATTGTTCTTAAGGCTTACCTTTAAAGAACGGATAAAAATGGAAACTTGGTTTGGCAGAAGGAGTTTGATAATTCTGGCCGTGGGGCTATTACGGATATTAGAGAAGATAAAGATGGAAACCTGGTGGCTAGTTTAACTGGAAAAATTGACCCAGATGATCAGAATACAGGTTCTGTTATAAAATTGAATTCTTCAGGAAATATTTTATGGAGATGGGATATACCTGATAACTACATGAGAACCGACTTATCTGCCCTTGAAATACTGGAACAGGGAGAAATAGTTGTTAGTGGATATGCCCTTAATGTAGGAATGACAGGCATGGGATATGCTGCTATGCTCAGTAAAAATGGGAATTTGATCTGGGAAAAAACACAATTGACTGGTGATCAAATTAGAAAAGTAATTTACCAAAATAATAAAATATATTTGATGAGTAGGTTACAATATGGTCAAGGCAATGAAGATCTTTCAAACGTGCTTTTGGTAGTCCTTGATCAGCAGGGTAATATTACTTCTACAGATACTATTCAAACACTGCGTGGAAATCAGGATTTAAACATCATTGAAGCTCCTCATGGCTTCTTACTAGGACTAACTGGCGGAACCCCAACTAGCATTGGTGCAGATATTTATTTATTCGGACTAAATCAGCAGGGTCAAACGCTATGGTCTTTTCCAGTGGAGGCCGAGGATACTACCTTATACCATCCTTCGTATTCTTACCAGTTTAGGGATTTCTTTTACTCTAAAGACGGTGAATTATTCATTGTAGGGAATGGGGGAAGAGGAGATGACTATGCGTATCTCATCAAATACGGACGTGATACCACTACCGTTAGTATCGAATCGGATGTATCAGACCAGAAACAGGTTTCCATTTTCCCAAATCCTACACAGGACATGGTACATATTCAGCCGGCTCATTCATTGGAATATGCTATCCGTTTGCTCGACATAACTGGAAAGCTGTTGCTCACACGGCAAGGTCAGCACCAGGAAACAATTTCCTTGGCTGCTTATCCTAATGGCACCTACATCCTACAAATTACCGACCAGGATGGAGAATGGCAGCATGCGAAAGTGGTGAAGGAGTAACCCATCAATGGGCATATCATCCCTCCAACTCCCGTTAGTGGATAGTTGGAGGGTTTTTTTGTGTTGATAGGAAGGATCTTCAAGGTTCCTATTTGGCGATTTTTTCCAACAACTTTTGCCCCTTCTTCGCCACAGATTTCCGTGTATCGCTCGATAACCTTTCCAGGTGAGGAATGAGCCACGTTTTTAGTACCTCATCTTTGGAGGCCCACCTTCCAAGGGTCTCCATGGTCTGGTTCAACACAATCCAGTCCTCATGGTGAGCGAGGTTGTTTTTCAAGATCGACTTCGCGTGAACCAATTGTTCCTCAGTCAATTCTTTTTCCAACATCAGAAATAACTGCGCCAAAGTCCACTGCGTAGAAGCCTGGTCAATAGCGGCAATCTCGGTCAAAAACCGATCAAGGTATGGCACCAGCAACTCTGGTTGCACCTTGCAAACACGTTTCATCGCATTTGAAGTGCGCAAGCGCACCACCTCATCTGCACTGAAGTAACAGTTGAAGAGTTCCTCAAATAATTCGGGTTGAGCGAGGACTTCTTCAACCAACTCCACAGTATTTCCGAGAGAATTGGGATGTCCGCCTGTGAAGCGTTGTTCGAAGTTGCTCATCGCGCAAGAGGTAAGTCCTACAACGGAATATTTCCATGCTTCTTGCGAGGCAGCTTTTCGGCTTTATTTTCCAGCATTTCAAATCCCCGAATCAGCTTGGCGCGGGTCTTCTCTGGTAAAATCACCTCATCAATGAACCCACGTGCTGCCGCACGGAAAGGGTTGGCAAAGGTCTCGGTATATTCGTCTACCTTTTCTTGCAGTTTGGCTTCAGGATCATCTGCAGCAGCAATCTCATGACGGAAAATGATTTCAGCAGCACCTTTGGGCCCCATGACCGCAATTTCTGCCGTAGGCCAGGCAAAGTTTAAATCCGCTCCGATGTGCTTGGAGTTCATCACATCATAGGCCCCGCCATAAGCTTTGCGGGTAATGACAGTGATCCGGGGAACCGTCGCTTCACTGAAGGCATACAGCAACTTAGCACCATTAGTAATGATGGCATTCCATTCCTGATCGGTACCGGGCAGGAACCCAGGCACATCTTCAAATACGAGCAGCGGAATATTAAATGCATCGCAAAAACGCACAAAACGCGCAGCTTTAGTAGATGCCTTGATGTCCAACACCCCTGCCATCATAGCCGGCTGGTTGGCCACAATGCCAATGCTGCGCCCATCCAGGAAGGCAAAGCCCACCACGATGTTATCTGCAAAATCTTTATGCACCTCAAAGAAGGAATCTTTGTCACACACCAACTGGATCACTTCTTTGATGTCGTAAGGCTGGTTGGGGTTTTCCGGCACTACTTGGTTCAGGTCGATGACTGCTGCCTCTGGCGATTGGTCACACATGTAGCGTGGAGGTTGTTCTTCACAGTTTTGGGGCAGGTAACTCAGCAATTTTTTGAGGTATTCGATACACACCACCTCATTGGCACAGGTAAAGTGTGTTACCCCTGATTTGGTGGCATGGGTATTTGCCCCGCCTAATTCTTCGGAGGTTACCTCCTCATGCGTTACGGTTTTGACCACATTCGGCCCGGTCACAAACATGTAGGAGGTATTTTCCACCATCATGATAAAATCCGTCATGGCAGGACTGTACACAGCCCCTCCAGCACACGGTCCCATGATGGCAGATATTTGCGGAACCACCCCGGAGGCCATTACATTTCGGTAGAAGATATCTGCATAGCCAGCCAAAGAAACTACCCCTTCTTGGATGCGGGCTCCTCCGGAGTCATTCAGACCAATGACGGGCGCGCCGTTCTTCATGGCCATTTCCATGATCTTGACGATCTTTTCTGCATGGGTTTCTGAGAGCGATCCACCGAAAACCGTAAAATCCTGGCTGAACACATACACCAAGCGGCCGTTGATTTTACCATAGCCTGTTACTACTCCGTCCCCCAGGTACTGCTGGTTTTCCAGGCCAAACTCACTGGAACGGTGGGTAACAAATTTGCCTATTTCTTCAAAGGTCCCTTCGTCTAGTAGCAGTTCCAGTCGTTCCCGGGCAGTAAGCTTTCCTTTTTTATGCTGAGAATCAATTCGTTTTTGACCGCCTCCAAGCAGGGCCTCTTCATTTTTTTGCTCTAGAATATCAATTTTTGAGGCCTGTTGTTGTTGGGTGGTGATGTCCATGCAGGTAGATTTTCAATTTCAATGGTAGAATTTGGTCAAAAACTACGAATTAATTCCATTCTTTGGCAAACGGAGCGGGCATTTCCAGGCATTGACAATTGTCATGGGTATGCTGATTCGTCCAGCAACCAACGTAGCTGCCCCGATTTAGCATAGATATGTGAAGCGGGAAATGCTTCATACCCGTGACGCTTATTCAGAATGTTGTCCAGCATTTCTTTCTTTGCCGCCCCGGTCACAATAAAATCAAGAGATGCTGCCTGCCTGATCACGGGACCCGTTAACGTTACCCGTGCCTGACCTGATTCAGGATGAATTGCAACAGCGGTCCATTCCGAACTGGAAAGTAGCTCCAGGTTACCTGGAAAAATGGAAGCGGTATGTCCATCGGCACCCATTCCAAGAAACAGGCTGTCAAACTGTGGCACCCCATTTTCCTGGGGAATCCAATGTTCAAGTGCTGTTTGATATCGGATGTTTGCTTCTTCTGGGGTAAGTTCTCCCTCAACACGGTGGATGTTCTCGCTAGGAATCTGCACTTTGTCTAGCAGCAACTCCTTCATAACCCCATAATTGCTCTCCGGATGACTAGGGGGCACACACCGTTCATCTACCCACCAGATATGGAGGTTTTGCCAGGGAAACGGAACATCTGTGCTTTCAGCTAATTGCTTGAATAACAATTTGGGGGTACTGCCACCTGAAACTGCCCAATGAAATGCACCTGAATGGGCTGAAATTGACTTCTCCAGTTCCTTTATGTACTGATGTGCCAATGAGGTTGGAGAGGGAAATAGGGTTATACTAGGTTTAGCCATGGTGAAATCAGACGGGTATTGAATTGGGCCTAAAATAGCAATTACCTTCATTTTGCAGATGAAAAAGAAGCTGAAACACTGGAAGAGTGCATACTTCAAACCTGATTTTTTGCCTGATCTTTAACAACCTCCTGTAAGAATCCGTTAATTGCACCTATACCCTCCATTTCATGCAAAACCTCAGGGCACTCATCCTTATTTTCTCTGCAAATCTTGTTTCAGGATTTTCTCAAGGTATTACCATGGTGGCCATTCCGTGGTACATTGTGAGTACCCTTCCCGGAGGTCAGGGATTGAACACCACTATGGTGGGCGTAATCACCCTGATTTCACTCTTTTGGGGGCTGTATGCCGGAACGCTGATTGACCGTTACAACCGCAAGCGAATTTTCCAGTTAATGAACCTGACTGATGGACTGTTTTTGCTTGGGATTGGGCTGTTCGGTGTACTGACAGGTGGCCTATCGTTTTGGTTGCTGGCGTTTATTTATGGGCTGACAGTGTTCACCTATAACCTCCACTACCCCAATTTATATGCATTTGTGCAGGAGCTTTTCGAAAGACATTTATATGCAAAAGTCACCAGTGCCATAGAACTACAAGGCCAATCGACCAATGCCATAGGCATGTTTTTGGGAGGCATGCTCATTGCGGGGAACCCTTCCTGGTGGCCAGAAGCCTATTCCTTTGCTGGATGGACCCTACAGGAAATATTCGTCCTGGACGGCATCACCTATCTCATCAGCTTTGTATTGATCAGCTTCATTCCGTACGCAGCTGCTCCAAATAAACGCGTAGACAAGGGGCCAATTATTGAACGCATTGTTACAGGTTTTCGGTACCTGACCCAACGTTCCGTTTTGTTATCGTTTGGTCTCATTTCCTACCTGATTTTCTTCACGCTGCTCATCATCATGCAGGTAGTGATGCCCGCCTATGTCAACAGCCACCTGGAAGCCACAGCAGACATATTCGCATCCTTCAAGGGTATTTATGCCCTCGGAGCAATTGCTGCAGGCATTTTGGGCCTGACCTTGCTAAAAGGTGGACGCAATACAGCCCGTCAGGTAACGGCTCTATTGGTCTTATGCGGTAGCATTTATCTGGTTCTTTTCCTGACAAAATCTGTCTGGATCACCCTTGCAGTTGCGATGCCAATTGGCCTATGTAATGGTGGGGCCAGGATTCTGCGGCTTACCTACCTGATCAAAGTGGTACCCAACCACGTGATTGGCAGGGTAAATGCATTTTTTACGGTAATGAATGTTGTACTACGCGTAGCGTTTATTGCGCTGCTGGCCATTCCATTTTTCACGGCTCCAGGAAATGAACCGCATATCAATTATGCTTTTTTGATGATGGGCATCATTTTGTTGGGAGGGGCACTTGTTTTGGCAGGCCAGCGACCCTTGCAGACAGAACCTGCAGAACTCCCTCAGCCCACCAATAAAAGTAGCATGTCTCCCAAGCCTACGAAAGAAGCCGTCTCGTAATAAGGCAAAAAATATTGGCTGGAAAAGGGGTAATATTCCTGTTATGTTGTCATAGTGTATCGTCAAAGCTATTTCATTTCAGCCTTGCTGGTCCTCTGCTTCTTAGGAGGTAATATTTCTGCTCAGCTTCAGCCCCCTTTATCTCCATCTCTGGATAGCATTCCTACGACTCGTTCAGTCCTCCGGGTTAACATCCTGGGCATAGGACTTGGAGGAGAATTTCCCATAACCCCCACCTGGACTTTCTACCTGGAAGCGGGCGCAGGTATTCAAGTTGCTCAGATTCCCCAGGTGAGCGGCACGCCCCGCCAAAAGATTTTTACCGTTCCTTATGGGACCTTGCAGACGAGGTATTACTACAACCTTAACAGAAGGAAAAAAAAGGGAAAGCGAATTGACCTTTTCTCCGCGAATTACATCGGCCTTGCCTTGCCTTATCTCGCAAGCACTTCTCTTTCAGAACGGCTATATGGCATTGGTCCGGTATGGGGATTTATGCGGAATTTTGGAAAAAGAGGGTATGTTGGCTTCCACATTGGACCAGGGTTCTATTTTGATGCAGGGGAGCAAGTACAACGCACGCGGCTATACCCGTTTAACCTCAACACTTGGGCGGGAACAGGATTTACTTTTTAGAAATGGGCAGGCTTATACAAAACTCCGTACGCCCCGGTTCTGAATTCAGGTCGATGCTTCCTTTATGGTTATGCAGCACTTTTTTGACAATGTCTAATCCCAACCCCGTTCCTTCTCCAATTCCTTTGGTGGTGAAAAAAGGCTCAAATATCCGGGACTGTACCTCCTCGGGAATTCCCGTCCCATTGTCTATTAGCTTCACCCGTACTAAATCTGGTAAGCAGAATGCCTTAATGTTGATAAGGCCGCCCTTCGGAAGGGCATCAATGGCATTGTCCAGCAGATTGGTCCATACCTGGTTCAGTTCTCCAACAATTCCATGGACTTGGGGAAGGTCTTCTGGAATCTCTAAATCTACCTCAATTTGCTTTTTCTTCAACTTATGCCCCAGCATGGTCAGGGTATTTTCAATTCCCGGACGAATATCTACTGCATCTAGCTGAATGGCCTGGTCCATATGCGTGTAGGATTTAATGGACTTGACCAGATCAGAAATTCGGCGGGAGGCCTGCTCAATTTCATCAACCAGCCGCTCAGTGATCAGTACATTGTCTGTCCGTCGGATGACTGGGTCCAG
>JBCDIQ010000310.1:0-7213 GCA_039024295.1 Bacteroidota bacterium
CCGGTATACCGAAGGGCTCTGAGCAGGCAATTGCAGGATAAGCACGAAAAATAGGGGGAATAGCAGGTACCTCATGTTATTTTCAGGAGTTAAGGCGTGAAATTTTGGTCAACATACAAAACCTATGGGATCAATAAAAAAGCACCACCCCTAAGGCGGTGCTTATCCAATAAATTTAAGGATAGGTTGTTACAACTTGGTGATGAGGTCAGCCACTCGGCTGGAGTATCCCCACTCATTGTCATACCACCCTACGATTTTGGCCAAATTACCGTTTACCTTGGTCATTTGACTGTCAAAAATACAAGAATGAGGATTTCCAATGATGTCGGTAGATACCAAGGGATCTTCAGAATACTCTAGGTAGCCTTTCAAGGGACCATCTGCAGCAGCTTTCATCGCAGCGTTAAGCTCCTCTGCGGTGGTCTCTTTGCTCAGGGTTACGGTAAGGTCAGTAAGAGAGCCATCTGGGGTAGGAACACGCGCAGCGATTCCATCCAGCTTCCCTTGCAGTGCTGGCAGTACCAACCCAACTGCAACAGCGGCACCTGTAGTCGTAGGTACGATGTTTACAGCAGCGGCACGTGCACGGCGAAGGTCAGAATGAGGGGCATCCTGGATGCGCTGGTCAGAAGTGTAAGCGTGGATGGTGGTCATGAAGCCAGACTCAATGCCAAAGGTTTCATGCAACACCTTGGCCATGGGTGCCAGGCAGTTGGTGGTACAAGAGGCGTTTGAGATGATTTGCATGTCACTTGTGAGGACATCATGGTTTACGCCTAGTACAACGGTGGCGTCAACCGCACCCTTTGCAGGGGCAGAAATCACTACTTTTTTAGCACCGGCAGTGAGGTGTTTTCCTGCCGCTTCGCGTGAGCGAAAAATTCCAGTAGACTCCACAACAATTTCAGCTCCGCTTGCATCCCAAGCCAGGCTTTCGGGATTACGTTCAGCTGAAGCAATGATGCGCTTGCCATTTACTGTCAGGCTTTCGTCATCATAACTAACGGTACCATTGAATCGACCATGAACAGAGTCGTATTTTAAAAGCTGAGCAAGGGTTCTGTTGTCGGTCAGGTCATTGATTTTTACTACCTCTACTTCGGGGTTATCGAGCAAGGCCCGGAACACGAGGCGGCCAATCCGGCCAAATCCGTTGATTCCAACTTTGATTGCCATGAAATGATATTATTTAAAATGGTTTATCGATTTAAATTGGTGCAAACTTAATCAAAAACTTTTTCGAAAAAACCCTTGACAAACACATCTCAACCACCTATTTTTGCATCCACATTTGAAGAAAGAGGTAATTTTTCCACAAATGTAAAAACGTGTCCCGTTCGTCTAGTGGTTAGGACTCCAGATTTTCATTCTGGCAACAGGGGTTCGACTCCCCTACGGGATGCAAAGTTTAAAAGCCTTAAGATTCAATATCTTAGGGCTTTTTTCATTTCAGGCTATTTGTTGCATTTGGACCCTCTTCCCTATCCCTTATTATCGAAAAATGCCAAACCTTACGCCCCCCATGATCCATCTGCCTGGCATGGGAGCTCCCAGAATATCCACGTATTGTTCATCAAAAACATTGACTACCTGTACAAATCCGGTGTAACGCTGATTGGGTGTATGCCCAGATAAGCGAACATTGATCACCTGGTAGGCTCCATTTAAGACGGCATTGATATCAGGGGCTGCTTCTGCATTACGCTCTTTCCAAAGCCCGTTTATTGAAATAGAAGCATATTTTGTTCTGAACATGAATTGGCCATTCACCAAATGGCGTGCGCTGGAAGCCAAATACTTTGCATCGGGGGAAAGGCGGTTTCCGTCCCCATCCCGTACATCTACAAATAAGTAGCCTGCCTGGAACTGGAGAGAGGTGTATGCTCCGAAAGAATGGCTGCCCCTAAGCGCGAATTCTAACCCGGATGTGGTACTTTGGGCAAAGTTTTGGGTGAAAAAGTAAGCAGCTGTATCAACCAGGCGCTCGTTGTTGGGGATTTCACTTGCAGGGGTAAATACGAAGTCGATTAAATTGCTGCCCTGGCGTAAAAATCCGGTTGCCGATACAGTCAAAAACGACGTAATGTCTACGTCCACCCCCAATTCATGGCTCCAGGAGCGTTCTGCTTCCAAATCAGGATTACCCAGGTTTCGACCACCGCTCAGGGGAGCTTCTGGTGTTCCTAGGTTTTGGGCAATGTACCTTTCGGTAAAATCTGCTGCCCGGATGCTTCTCCCACTGGCAGCTCGGAAGGCAAACCGTCCGGTATGGTATCCTATATTTAGCTGTGGCAGTACTTCAAATCCGTAATTTTGGTCATAATCTCCCCGCAAAGCAGCAGTAATCCCCAACGCTTTGACTGGAGAGTAGTTGGCCTGGAAAAAGGCTCCAAGGTGGCCGTCGGCATGGTCACCACGATCATTGCTCTGCACGGTACGATAATCGCCTTGCACGCCTCCCAGGAGCGAAATGAGATTGCTCAACTCTTTATGATGTGTGACTTGCAGGTTGTACAACCGCGTGGTATGCTCATTGCCAGGGAAGGCGGGGTTGAACACAAACTCATCCCGAAATATCTTAACAGCAGAGTTCACATGTGTAACACCGATCTTACTTTTTGCCATCAGTTGGGCTTGGCCCCACCCACTGGAGGTGTTTTCACGGGATAAATCCAGAGGGCTTCTGGTGTAAAAATATTGAGCATTGAAATCTCGGTGGTCGTACCCACCTCTGAGGGAAAAAGAAAGCTTGTTCGAGAAATTCGTCCGAAATCCCAAAGAGGCTGTATGCAGGGTGAAATCATTTCGTAAATCGCCAGGCAAAGGCTCTCCATTGCTTTGGTTGAGCTGATAGCCCGCTGAAAGGAGAGAATTTCGGATATTCTGGTAACCTCCTACAGAGATCATTCCTAGGTCATGCTCTCCGGCCGCCACTTCTGCCCGCAAGGAATTTTTAGCGGCAGGGGCTTTGTTTTCCAAATGGGTGTGGGTGATTACATGAACCACTCCTCCTACTGCATCCGGCCCATAGATGGCGGCAGCCGGCCCCCTGAGCACCTCTACCCTAGCAATTTCAGCCAGACTAACGGGAAGATAATTGTTAAAGTGCCCGGTAAGGGGATCATTCATCCGCATTCCATCTACCAGAATGAGGGTTTGTGTGAATGTACCCCCACGGATCAAAATATCCCCTTGTGCGCCAAAGCCATTTCGGCCTTGAACTTCCACCCCAGTCACAAATCGAAGCAACTCATCAAAGGAAGTAACTGGAAGCTCCCGGATTTCTTTAGCGGTGATAATGCTGACACTTCTTCCACTTTTTTGCACCGGCTCTGCCAACCTACTTGCGGTGATTACCGTGGTGTCCGTTAAGGTGTATTGAGAAAAAACTGGGCCTGCCAGTAGCCCAATCAAAGAAAAAAGGAAAATTCGTTTCATGTAAGCTCAAATAAGCTGCGATGATACGGTAATTTTCCTCAAAATTCTAGCGAATGGAAGAGTTGGGGATTTGAGTAAGAGACATGCCTAATTACAGCACCTCCCCCAACCCAGTTATCAACACCCATTTTTCCATTCTCAATTGTTGGAATACCCCATAATACAGAGGCTAATACGTTCAATCTTCTTCACTTCGGGAGGGACTTTTTGCTTGCAAAGGCTTTAAATTTAGGTTATAACGATGTTATATATTAAATCTTTGTAAAAATTTATTCAGGAACCTTCTCTAAGCTGGCAAAGAGATCAGGCTTCCGATTTAGGGGTATCTCCCATAGTCATCTCTTGCAAAAGGACTAGCGATAAAAAAGTCGGGGTAATGAAAAGGTAGAAAAATGGCACCTGGAGGAATGCATAAAAAACCATCAAGTACACCTTGAGGCCACAGAGAAAGAAATACTTCGGCCGAATCCTTGAATGGAACTTCAGGTACATTAGCCCAAGGATTATGGCTACAGAAAGGCTACAGGTGAAGTGGACGATTCTTAAAAGATTAATTCGCTCAAGTATATCGCCCGGGGCAAACACATAAAAAAAGCTTGCAAAGCCAACTTGATCCTCCATCACGTGAGGTACAATCTTACCGGGCTGAGGAAGAACACCCCATGAGCCCTTTGCAGCTGCTAAATACGACTCATGCATCAACGAAAACGAATGCCAATCCTGGGACAGGAAAGGGAAAATATAGCATACACAAATACCCAAAGCGATGAAAACTCCCGTAAGAATTGCGTTTCGTTTATCTTCTTTAAAAAACAGCCCTAACAGGAAAACAGGAAGCCAGAGTACAAGGGAATAACGAGATAGCAGTACCCAGCTAATACTCAGGGACCTGGCAACGACGCCACCTGAAAGTATGGAAATAAACAGGAACAAGTGAATCCCCAAATCCATGATTTCCACGGTATATCCCAGGTTCAGGGGCATTTCCAAATGATAGTAAAGCAGCATTAACCCTGGAGCAAGGGAAAGTACCAGCAGTATAGGTAGGTCAATGGCTTTTTGGCTGAGGTTTTTGAAATAGAAAAAGAGGCCGAAACAAAGCACTGCAAAGGGAATCCACCTGTAATCAAAATTGAACACCTCGGCAATTACAAATGGCAGCCATTTTCCGGGCAAATAGTTGGGGTAATGGTAATAGCCGAAAGAGTAATCAGGTGCATAGACAGGTTCTCCATTCAAAAACCTATCAACACAGATTTTTATGGTGGGATAGATGTCTGACTTCTCGACAATTATTGGGTATTCATCAAGAATGTTCGCGTACAGCGGCAGAAGTACCAAAATTGTGATCAAGTAAACCAGCCAGTTGATTTTTGGGAAAGTGGCAAGCTTTGGGAAAGTAAAAGAGGAAGGATTTGGAACTTGCCCTTTTCTCACAATTTTTTGCCAAACGGGATAACCGGAAATCAATATGGCTAATATTAACAAAGCAACTGGCCCAACGAAAAGCCCCAACTCCCTCCGCCAGAACGTAAATAAGGACACCTCCAGGGCGACCAGGAAGGTAAAAATCCAGGGATAATTATTTGTTAGGAATCGTCTCAGGAGCTTTGAATTTATGCAATGTTCTGAGGGTTCAAAAAACAACCATCAGGCTAGAGATAAAAGCATTTTATTGAAATATTCATCCGATAAAGCAGCAACAGGAATTGAAGGAACCCGCTTCTATGTTCATACCCACAGATTTTAATCACAGTATTAGGGCTAAAATGGCTATTTCTTTTTTACCCTTGTGCTTCATCATGTTTTAATCATACTAACCTTATTATAGCAAATGAACCCATTCAGGCTGAAACGGACGCTTATCCAGGTTCATCCGCATCAGGGTAACCGGCAATTTAAACCGCCTAGGGCCAGCGCTCCCCGGGTTTACAAACAGCACCCCATTCTTTTCTTCCACTTTGGGAATGTGGGAATGCCCATACACTACCACTTGCATACCTGCTTCTATTGGGTCAATGTCCAGGTCTTCAATGTCGTGAACCAAATAGAACCAAACTCCACCTAGCTCTACCGCTTCGGTCAGGGGTAACTCCCCTACCCCAGGTCTGCGGTCTACATTTCCGCGAATGACCGTTACCGGGGCAATTTCTGTTAGGTGGTCCAATACTTCTACTTTGCCTACATCACCTGCATGCAGGATGTGTGCTACCCCTGTTAAGGCTTGAATGGCCTCTGGTCGGAGGAGGCCATGGGTATCTGAGATGATGCCGATGTGCATAAGGATGAATAAATTAGAACATCACATAGGTAAGCAAAATAAATGATCTCGACGAAATCGAAATGGCACTTAACGGCTGCCAATCTATACATGAGAAGCACAAGATCATCTTACAAGCCATCAAAACCACAAAGTTGAAAATACTTCGCAGGGCTATCTGGAAATTGAGTAAATCTAAACAGGAAGAATAAGTTCCTTATCCAAACCATTTTAGCTCTTTCAGGTATGACCTGCTGCGGTTAATCCATATTATTTAAAATTATTCTAAATAACGTCCTAACTTTTCTATCTTTGCTCCTTATCGCCCTTGAGCAAACACCCCTATCAAAAAGCCTGACAAAACATATTATTTGAAAGATCATGATGAGTTTGAGTCGCTTTTTAGAAGGTACTGGAAGCAACTCTACAGCATTTGCTATTCAAAAACCCAGGACGTGGAGGCATCAGAGGAAATGGTTCAAGACATTTTTATCTCACTCTGGAAGCGCTGGGACCAACTAGAGATCACAGCTTCTCTCGAAAGCTATCTCATAAAATCTGCCAAGCTAAAGGTAATCGACTACTACCGGAAGGAAAGCAAAAACAATATTATCCAATTCCCCAAGGCCCAATCATCTGAAAAGAAAACTCCCGAAACGCCGATTGTAGCCTACAATGAAGCGGAACTGAATATGCTACAGGATGATACGGATCATATTATTAGTCAGCTACCTGCGAAATGCCAGGCTGTATACAGACTGAGCAGGGAAAATCAACTGACCACCAAAGAAATAGCCCTTCAACTTGGGGTATCACAAAAAACGGTTAAAAATCATCTGACAAAGGCACTCTCTTTTATTCGCAGCCAAATGGAGGACCAGTAACCTATCCCAATTATCGTCAACCAAATTTTTTGAAAAAAATTCAGTCCTCCACTAGGACTCCCCCACACTTGTCATCGACTGTATAGGTAAATACCACAACCCACCAACAGTCCTGACACAATATGAAGGTAACCGCCGAACTACTTAGGAAATACGCCAATCAACAATGCAACCCAGCGGAACAGGAAGCAGTTGAAAAGTGGCTGGCATCAAATGATGCGACAGAAACACCATTGGCCCTCACTTCTTCCGCCCAAGAGGATAGAATCTGGAAGAATATAGCACAGGAAACCAAGGAGCAACACATATGGCTTATGCGGGAAAATAACGCTGAGGACATGGATACCGATCCGCCTACCACCCGCATCCTCCCTTTATTTAACAAGCTAATCAAGTACGCAGCAGCAGCTTGCATCCTGCTGACGGTTTTCTTTGCGGGTCGCTATTCAGTACCCACTGCCACAGCGCATCCTGTCGAGGATAAATCCCCCCAAAATCACCTCTATATCCAAGGAGAAAACGGAGCCAAGGGCAACCTTCCAGGAGAAGCATTCAACATAACCTTTAACGGAACAATCAGCCTTTTTAATAGCTCGCTGAAACCTAAGCGCATCCAGGTAGGAGAACA
>JBCDIQ010000311.1:0-7097 GCA_039024295.1 Bacteroidota bacterium
CGATAGAAGCCTTTTCCAGGACGTGGGCATTGAGGTTAAACCCGACTACAGCCGCCCGAGCGGAAGCATCTAAGGGTAAGGATTCCACATCTAGCGCATAGACCGTAAGAATATACGTATGAATTCCGTGCCCCGCAGGAGGGCAGGGCCCGCCATATCCCAGGGTTCCATAGTCTGTTTTGATTTGGACAGCTCCTTCGGGCATGAGGTTGCTTTCCGGATTGCCCGCTCCTGCTTCCAGTGAAGTCGTTCTGGTTGGGAGGTTGAACGCCAGCCAATGCCACCATCCGCTTCCAGTTGGTGCGTCGGGGTCATACATTGTTATGGCGTAGCTTTTTGTTCCCTCTGGAGGATTTTCCCAGCTGAGTTGAGGTGAGACGTTTTCACCCCCACATCCGGTAAATACTTCTTTTAAGGTAGCTTGTCCGCCCACGGTGTTACTTTTCAGGGTGAACGTCTGGCCATATGAGGTGTTCCAGGTAAACAGTCCTGCCAGCAGGACGATTGCATATATTCTCATGAGTAAAATATTAGGTTTACTCAAAGGTAGGTAAGTTCTGTCAGTCCGTCCTATCTCGAAATGGTCAATAACTGTAGGGATCTGGTCAGGATCAGGAATGGTGTTGCTCCTGGTACTGCCGGGGAGATTGGCCGTACAATCGTTGGAATGCCTGTGAGAAACTTGAAAGGGATTCATATCCTGCTTCCGGGAAGACTTCCGAAGGACGCATGCCTTTCACGGCCAGCAGGTAAGCTGCTTTTTTGAGCCGTTGGCCTTGGAGCCATTTCTGGGGGCTGGTGTGAAATTGCCTGCGAAAGGTGCGCTGAAAGGTGGAAATGCTCATATGGCACAGAAAAGCCATTTCCTCCAATGACAAGGGATGGTCCACCGCGTGTAAGGCCACCTCCAGGACTTGTTCCTGTTTTGGCTGTGCGGGCGCAAATAAAAAGTCGATCAACCTCTGCCCGTGTGTCGCCTGTAAATACAGCATGAGTTCCTCAAACTTTACGGCAAGTAAATCCTGGGCATTCAGGGAGGGAAGTGCCCTCAATGAATTCACAAACGCCAGTAGAAACGAGTCGTAAGGCAGTTTTAGGCAGGAATCCATCTGAGGCTCCAGAGAAGGTTCAATTTGGTACTTGTGGCAAAAAGTTCGTAGTGCTTGTGTGGTAGAAAAAAACAATTGGCTCCTGTATCGGGCCTGATCAGAGATTTTCTCTGTCATCAGGCAATGCCCTGCCTTCAACACCAAAAAATGGGTGGGCGTAGCAGTTATGGTGTCATCTGCAAGGAAAACTGTTTTAGTCCCATCCTGTAAAAAGCTGAACAAATTTCCGGAAAGTGCCACTTGCGCCCGTTCGGTATTGACCTCACTGGTGTAGTCATACACAAAAAAATCAGGGGCTTCCTGATGATTGTGGAAATATGAAGGGAGGTGGTAGGTGGGCATGGGAGGTAAATTATGCTTTGATTGGAAATCTAGGCCCACGCTCAATATATAGCCTTCTTCCTAGATTTTCTCTTACGAACTTTTGTTGGAGGGTACGAGATATATCAGATTTATTTCTCACCCTTTTTACTGTCTTTGCCGTTCCCCCGACAATAATCCCTTCAATTCGATCGAGTTTAAGGCACTTGGTAGCTTGGTTTTTTTCTCGAAGAAACTGAATGGTCGCTTTCAACTGGTCATAACAATGGTCCAGCTTTTTCGCGTTTCCTGCTAGTTCCACCACGAAGATTTCATTTTTCCATGGATTAGGTGGGTTGTTATTACGAGCAAATATGAAGTCACACCTAACCGCTCTCTTAGACATTATCTCGTCTATATCTATCCTACAAAAGGTTTTACCGCTTGTCTTTATAGAAAAACGCTTCTTCTGATGTGATCCGGTCCCATTTTGACAATCGTAGGCATGTTGATTACCCCCAATAATCCCAAACCATATCTGGCATTCCTTACAAATTGGCATAGTCAAATCCCAGGGCTAATATTTCAGTGTATGTTTCTTCCATTTCCTCGGCGATTTGGTCCACGTAATCAGCTATGATGCCTTTCCGCTCTTCACTCAAGGCACTGATAAATTCTCCATCTTTCAAAAACCAAGCACCTACTTGATCAAAACGCAGCCGAGCAGGGGGTTCTAAGCCAGCTTTTTCTGTGATGGCATCGCTTAATTTAGGGTATTCTGCTGCCATTTCACCAGCTTGGATCAGGTTGTCAATTGCCAATAGCGTATACGGGCTGTGGGTAGGAAGAATGATTTGATTGCCGGGATTGGCAGATATAAAGCAAGCGATTGCTTCCATCAATGCCTTTTGGCTGGTAGGGAATAGGTGGGATTCGGGTTCTTCGTAGATTCGGCAGGCGGGTTTTTCAGAAAGTGAAGCTGAGTATAAGTCCTGGAACAGCCTTATGACCGCCTGCTGACCGGAAGATGCGTTTTGTAAATCAACAAACTGGTTATCTCGAATTCTTATTCTTTCAACATCTTTTGAAGCTGAGTACTCTCCCTTAAGAACACGGTATGTACGTTTCTCTATTACATCTAATAATAATTTAAGCTCCTCTGATAGAGGTTTACCCGATAAGAATTCCTTATTCAAGCGTAATCCTTCAAATCCTCCCTCAAATTTATAAGCCCTAACTAGATCATCGTTGTACTGAATAAAGTTGTAAAAAATGTACTCATTACTTCTGTCGACTGGTATTGAAAAGTCAATATTATGTTTTATGCTGGCATAAAAATCCTTCATTGAGTTGCTTAGTGCGACTACTATACCTCTGTTATCTGGAATTAAGACTATATCGTTTTTAAGCCCCCATTTACTCAAAGTCTCTTTAACCGAATCGGTAAACCCCATCAGCGCAATAAATTTACCACTTCCTTTATCGTTGACTGGGTATTTTGGAGAAATATGTTGCCTAGAAGAATTTAATTCAGCTTCAAGCTCAGAAAGAGACGGATTATTCAAGGATTTTAAATCGATTTTAAGTCGATCATCAGACTTTTGAAGAATAATTTTCTGATGGGTTGGGGATTGATATTCTATAAAAAAGTCATCAAAATGCCGTATGGAACCAAAAAGTGTGGCGAAATGATTGGTCAAAGCATTTTCAAATAGTACTTCAATTCCATCCTCAATTTCATCTTCAGGTAATGGCCTCTGAGCTATGCTAATTAGGCTTTGATTTAATTCAAACCCCAACGTCTTAAAAAAGTAAATCAACTTTGCCAGCGTACTCTTCCCACTGGCTTGTTCCCCCATAAATACATTTACAGGCTTCACCGGAATGGGAATCCCTGCTTCGTTTCGAATGGCTTTGAATCGCTGTACGAGGAGTTGCTCCATACTTCAATATACGTCAAATCCCTAAAAAGGTGAAAAATGGATGGATAGCCTATTCTGAGCAGATTGCCCTACAATTTTGACCAAAAAAAGACAGGACAGACCCTGGCAGGCCTGCCCTGTACCCTCACTCACTCTCTATCATGAAAAATATCAAACACCTATCTATTCTATCAGGAGATGTCAATTACCCGCTTGGGCTGCACCTTTGCTTCTTCGCGCTTAGGCAAGGTCAGGTGCAGGATGCCATCTTCATATGTTGCTGAAATACCTTCGGTATTCACAGAATCTGGCAACGTAAAGGCCCGGCGGAAAGAGCTGTAGCTAAACTCGCGGCGGGTATACGTGCCATCTTCTTTCGTTTCTTCAGTTTCTGTTTTTTGCTCAGAAGAGATCACCAATCTGTTGTTGTCCAGGTTGATGGAAAAATCTTCTTTCTTCAGTCCAGGAGCAGCTACTTCAATGCCGAAGCTGTCATCATGCTCGCTGATGTTCACTGCTGGAACTTGGCTGTTGGTAAAGCCTTCGTGGTTGAACAAGTCCCGAGTTAAGAAGTCGTCAAACATGTTGCTGAAGCTCGGGAACAATTCGCGGTTTCGTTTGATCAATGACATAATTCGTTTCGTTTTTAAGGTTTATGTTTTCAAATGTGTTACGCCAATTAAGAGGCAAGGTATATGCCAATGCAATTTTTGTGACATTATGGCTTGTTTTATCTATTTTATCTGTCACTTTGGCTGTTTTAAGGAATATTGATCTGAAAAAACAACAGACTTCCCACTTGTCCCCCCCTTCGATATGATAAAATAAAGGCTAAGCCTGTAGCCCTGCTATTTGAGGCCTACGTGTAAAACCAAGAAGGGAATGGGGAGCATTTTTTCAAATAAATCCTCCCTCCCCATCTCTACTTTTGTACTTCTTAATGTGGGTGTTTCATCTTCTCGCTAAAGGATATCCCAATAACCAGACAATGACCACCAATTGCCATTCCTACGTTTATCAAAACCTAATGAATCGTTTTACCAGCGTATTCAGCATGCTGGCCATGCTAGCAGTCGGTGTATACCTGGTTGAGGCTGAATATATTGACGCACCTGATGTAACCAACACCACTTCTGACATTGCAGACTTCTATGCATTCGAAAGTCAGGGTTTTCCGATGAAAAAACCGTGATGTTGAATCTCTTGAAAATCCGACTAATTGCTGGATTTACGTGTAGACTAAAGTGCTTTGATATAGAAATATGAGCGTAATCTGTTACATGCGGCAAGTAATGGCCCTATTCACTAGATAATCTTCTGTGATCATATGACGACTTAAATAAATGGGGCGCACGCAACCTTTCACAGCAAGGAATAGTAGCACAAAAAACTTATAACGACCAGTCCCTACCTTCTCCCAAACCAAAACTTCCACAGCAAGCTGAGCACTGCACCCAAAGATCGGATACTGGGCGATTGGCCAGGCGACCAGCTCAATAGCTGCCGGGAGCCAATCCGAATGAAAATCTGCTGAGCCAGCGGGTTGGTGAGCCGCCAAATGCGAAGCAGGCTGAGCCGTTCCGGATAAGCCGTACGCAATAGCTGGAAGCCTTCAAGGATCGCTTGGTTATCACTTGCTTGCAGCAGCAGGCCTTCCGGGCTATGCTCTATGTGTAAATAACCTCCGCTCGGAGCTTCAAAGCGGAGGTCACCTTCAATCCGTAACATCAGCCGCCTGGCTTATCTTGTTGGTTGTCGGTGGTGCGAACACGCAGGGCACCGTTCATTTTCCACTTTGCAGCGGGTGCATTGTCGTCGGTACTTGCAGGTACACACAGCTCAAAATTATCGAATTCGTAGGTGATTTCTGCGTTGCGCCCGGTGAGCTTGTCGTATAGCCCAATGGCTAGTTCGGGCCAGTTTTTGGTATTATCTGCCATGAGTAAATTGGTTTATAATGATACGTTTACATCAACCCTATGCTAACTGGAATAATTTTCAAGTGTTCCCCGTATCGTAAAAGTCATATACATCACTAAGGGGGGAAGTTATCCTTGAGTCAAAGGGTTCCTGGCACGGTATTACCCCTCATTTTCAGCTTTTTCAAAAAAATATCTGTTCTCTACATCCACTTTGTACTTCCCCAGCGTAGGTATTGCACATGATCGCTGAAGGGTACCCACATCAGCAAATTACGGCAAGTAATTGCCTTCCTTACGTTTAATCAAAAATCAACTTTAAATGAATCGTTTATCCAGCGTATTCAGCATGCTTGGCATGCTGGCAGTCGCCCTATTCCTGATCGCGGCAGACCACATTGACGCACCTGATGTGACCAACACCACTTCTGACATCGCAGACTTCTATGCATTCGAAAGTGAGGAAAATGGGGATAACCTGGTGTTCGTCACCACCCTTCAGGGGCTTCTCAGCCCAGCCATGACACCGATGGCTGCTTTCGATGAAAATGTACTCATCGAGGTAAACATCGACAATGACGGGGACAATATCGAAGACCTCGTGATCCAGATGATCCCACGAGACGGCAAGATGTACGCCTTTAGGCCGTATGCACCCGAATCACCCGGGACTACCAGCACCATCAAAGACGACATGGAACCTATGGAAGTAGATATCACCAATTATGGGGAGTCTGCAAAAATTGGGACTAAGTCAGGCAGTAAGCTGTTTGCCGGGCCTCGCGATGATCCCTTTTTCTTTGACCTGGGAGCTTACACTGACGTGTTGGCCGGAAATGCACCCGGATTTTCAGACCCTGGTACTGACACCTTTGCTGGCACCAATGTCCTGGCAGTGGTGATAGAAGTACCTAAGTCCACGCTTGGAGGCTCAGGCACCCTTAATACCTGGGTCGAGACCAAGAAAAAGCAATAACCTTTTAACCCACTTAACCACAAGTAAACATGAAATATTCGCATATAATCCTACAAATAGTATTGGCGTTCATCCTGTCTGTGAGCTTTTCGGCCTGTGGCAATGATGACGATGATGACACCATGGACACCCCAATGGTGGACTTCTCCGGTACCTTCGGGTTGGCAGACCAAAAAGGTCGTCCAGCCATTAACACAGTGTTTGTAAGTGCTGATCGCAAGAACGAATTCAATACCACAGTTCCTTCTGAAATGGAGGATAAATTTCAAATGGCCTTTCAGGATCGGTTGCTGGCCCTGAATGCAGGTTATACCACCAATGCCTTAGGCCTGGATGCAGCAACATTTACCGGCGTATTGGCAACGGATGTCCTTGCTGTTTCTACCACTGGGACGACCACCTTCTTTGATGGCACCAATGTGCTAACCGGACGTACCCTCGCTGACGATGTGATTGATGTGGAGCTACTCCTCATATTTGGAGGCCCCGACGGCATGGCCAACCCTGGCCTTACCTCTGACAATGTAAGTGCAAACGACAAGCCTTTTTCCAACAGTTTTCCCTATCTGGCCACTCCCTGGTAGGCACTTCAACCCCACCTTAAAGGCGGAAGCGTCCGCTTCTGCCTTTTTATGTTAATCCCATCATTATGAAAGCGATTCTGTTTCTTTTTTCAAGTCTACTGTTTGTACTTCCTGCTCCAGCAATTCATGTTCAAGAAGTTACCGCCAGCTATCAGCCTGAAGCGTCGATCCTGCGCGCCCAAAAGGAACTGGCATTCTGGAACCAAAAGGCTTCCTCCTCACCTGAACAATATACCTTTTCCCTGAAGGAGGCATATACCCACCTAACCCTGTTTAAGCTAACCGCC
>JBCDIQ010000312.1:0-7095 GCA_039024295.1 Bacteroidota bacterium
AAAAGAAAAAATACGTACAGGTCTGCTTGGAAAGCTATTACTCACTGGACCAGCCCTCTTGCCAACCTGATTCCCATCATCAAATCCCAAAGCAGCCTGAGTCAGCTGACAAAGGGGAACATTGAAATTGCAGTGGTCAGTATTTGCCCGATTGAAAAGCCCGTTGCAAAATTGCTGCTAAAAAGTCAGCTGGTACCCCTTTTTACACCTGTGAAAAAATGGTTGTTGAAGTCCATCCTCCATGCAAAAAATGAAGATTTCTCTGCTTTTAGCCTGTTAAAAGAAGAGATCAATTATTTACATGAAACTTGCACGGATACCCATGCAAAAGTCATCCAGCGTGCATCAGATATTGAACCTGGAAAGCTCAACCTCATCATCAGCATTGAAGGTGGGCACTCTTTGGTAAATGGGAATACTTCGCATGATATATTGGAAAACCTCAAGGCCCTCAAGCAGGGCCCTGATCGTGTGCTGTACTTTACCCTGACCCATTTAGCCCAAAACGCTTTGGCAAATCATGCCTATGCCATGAAAAAAGTCCTCGGAAAGCATCCTGCTGAAGAGGCTTTCTTTCCATCATCGACTGGACTGAGCAGATTGGGAACCCAAGTTATCAGCAGGATGTATGAGGAGAAGGATGGTCAACGAATCATGGTAGACATCAAGCACCTTAGCCTAAAGTCTCGTTTGGAGTTGTATAAATTAAGGCAGGAAAATAACTGGCAGGACATTCCCCTTATTGCTTCTCACTGTGCTGTGACTGGATTTCCGCATGCTCAATTACCTGATCGCATATTGATGGAAGGGTCCTATGTGAAGGGAAGACGATTGGCCTTGCGCTACCGGTTACATCCTACCGAAGAAGGGCTTACCTTCAATCCCTGGTCGATCAACCTCTATGATGAAGAAATTACGGAAATCATTAACTCTGGAGGGCTGATCGGTCTGAGCCTGGACGAACGCATCTTAGGAAATAACAGGAGAAGAGTAGTGACCGAAGAGGAATGGTTCTATCTTCCAGAAATGAAAAAGCTTTTCCCGTCAATTGAGGAAAAAATAACTTCGGAAAGCCAGTTTTCTTTGCCCCTGGCTAACAGGAAAAGGCCTCCGCATCTCTGGTTTTTGGCCCATAATATTCTGCACATTGTGAAGGTTGGCGGTCCACAAGCGTGGGAGCACATGTGCCTGGGCTCAGATTTTGATGGCCTGATCAACCCCATTCGAGGAATCAGGCACACAGGGAAGTATTCGAAACTGGAAAATAGCACCGATTCCAAGAGGCGGAGACGTGGTAAAGATCTGGTTTATGCCCTAGAACACCTTTCCAGGCGAGAGCCTGATCTTGGGTGGCCTATTCAAAATCTGGAGCAGAAAGTTCGGGGCATCATGTACAACAATGCCCTTCGGTTCATTCAGCAGCATTTATAGTATGCTCCGGGAGTAGCATTGCCAGGGTGCGGTCATCATGGTGGCCTGGTGCCCAAAAATCCAGCCATTTTAGCAGGTTGCTCTCCACATTATTCAGGCTCGTGAAGGGGGAAACCACATGGTTATGGACATCCTGCCACAGGGCTTGCCAGGTGTTGCGGGAAGCAAAGCTTTTGTAAGAGCCAAACTTCGCCTCCGCTACCCCATCTGTCATGGCAAGGATCACATCCGGCCGAGAAATGATGGCATAGGCCAACTGCGATTTGAGGAAGGTGACATTTGCCCCAATTTCTGGATCAGTGAGTAACAAAGGGTTGTTTCGGAAGTGCTTGGCGTCCGGTACGCCCAGGGTGGTAAGGATTCCTTTTTCCTGCTCGAAGGCCACCGCCACCCCATCTCCCAAGGAAAGGCCCGCACAAAACCAACGCATATCCGGCAAGGGTTTGATCATGAACACACTCAAGGTAGTTCCAAAATCAGAAATGGGAAGATTCTCATGGAGGGCAAACCGCTCCACGTACCGATAGGCATTGTAAACAGCAGTCACCAGGGTGTGCTGGAAGTACGCATTCACAAACGGATGATCAGCCCCTTTCACCTGGTCCACCAATTGAATCAATTTGGTTTCTTCCATTCGTTTTTCTTCGATACGCTTGGCCAGCACTTGCTCGGATACCTTGCAGACAAGCTCGGCTCCCTTTCTACTAAAGGTGGCATGTTGTGCTCCATCGGCCAGGCACATCAGGTACCATCCACTTTCCTGCCGATAGCGAAGGCTGAAATCATCATTGCGAAACTTACCTTCATGGGCAGGACCCAACCCACGTTTGCTGGCACCAACCAGGATATGGCCCTTTGGGCTGTTCTGTCCCAGCACGCGATGGTGAGATTTGGGGTAGGGGAGGTCAGCATCCGGCTCTTTGGTTTCCCATTGGGGTTCTGTATTTTCCTCAATCACCAGGGTAAGGGGAACCTGTATCCGCTGTTGGGGAGGATCCCCATGCCAATGAAAATCGAGAAATAAATCGAATGTCCCGGCTTTTGTGGGCGTCCCTGAAATGCTCATGTTCTGTGAAGTAAATTCAAGCCCCGTATCGGTGAGGCCTATCACCTGCAGGTCTTCCTTAAACCTGGCATCAAAAGTCATGATCTGGTGATACCGGGTGTACATTTTCCCGGTTTCCAGCACAATTTCCTTGGGCAATTTCCCCCGATCCGGCTGCACCTGAAGCACAAGCCGAACCTGGTATTCATTTTCATTGCGGAGATCCGTGAAATGGAGGGGAAACTCGAAAGTACCTACTTCCCTCGGGGTACCCGTGATGCTCATGTCTTGCACATGAAAGGCAAGGTGGTCCACTTCGGATACGCCTTCACACTCCACCTTGTATAGCTGCTCAGGTATCCGGAAAGGACTCAGGTCTAAGTGCTGATCATAAATATGTCCAACGGTTGCAACCGGGAGGGTGATTTCGTCTGGTAAGGGAATTTTACCCCGAAACTCGATTGAAGCTTTTTCTTCCTCATTAGGAACCCCAGGTTCGGGTTCAGCCTCCAGCAAGGGCTGTATTTCAGCAACTGCCCCTGGAGTTGCAGGAGCTTGTGGAGCAGGTATCTCCGTTTTTTTGATCTCTGATTCTGGGGACTCCTCGAGGTGTGATTCAAGCTGAGGCTGCAAAACTTCATACATGAAGGGCGCGTGTTGGGCGAAATGCTGCAGCCGCGATTGATTCAGGGTATCCACCCTGTTCCAGATTTCCAGGAGCTGGTCATCCGAGAGATGGTCTACCTTGGCAGAGCCATACGTAGTGATAATTAGCCTGAGAAGGCTTGGGGTCAAATCATCCGAGTTGGCCATAAACAGCGGGTGGAAAATATTTTTCAGCAAAATAAACCTATTTTTACGGCTTCGTACAAACAATTAGCCTGTTGAGTGGGCTTTTTCTATGTATGGCAATCATTGTTCTGTTTGGTTTAGTCGTGGCAAGTTGCCTGTTGATTTGGCGAGCAAGTGCCGGGTTTGAGGTAGCTTCTGATTACCTGGGTCGTAACCTTTCTGATGGGGTAAAAGGAGCCACTATAAACGCTATCGGAAGCTCTCTTCCCGAAATTCTGACCACCATGTTTTTCCTGTTGTTCCTCAAACAGGAAGATGGCTTTGCAGGAGGAATTGGAACAACTGCCGGGAGTGCCATTTTCAACAGCATGATTATTCCTACCCTGGTGATGCTAATGGTGGTATGGCTGGGCATTGCCCAAAAAATTAAGCTCACACGCCGGGTAGTCTTAAGAGATGGGGTCTCCCTTATTTTAGCGGAAACCATTCTGTTATTTTCCCTCTTTTCGCCAAAACTGGAGTGGTGGCACGGTGCCATTATGATGGGCACTTACGGCATTTACATGGTGTATATGTTTGCCACCATGAGCCGGAATACGAATCCTTTGTCTGGAGAAAATTTTACATACGAAGGAGAAGTTCCATCCTCCCGAACCCGAGCCTTATTGACCCTGGACCTGGAAGGCTTGATCCTGAAAGGAACTATATCCGGGTCGCTTGCTTGGAGGCTACTTGGGGTTTCTGTGATCATAATCGCTGCGGCGTCTGCTGTTTTGGTAGAAGTATGTGAGCAACTGGGAGCAGCATTGGGGGTAAAAGTCTATTTTGTTGCAGTTATTGTGGCCAGTGCGGCCACTTCCATTCCAGACCTCTTCCTTTCCCTAAGAGACTCTCGAAAAGGCAACTATGACGACGCCCTCTCCAATGCACTGGGAAGCAATATTTTTGATATCTGTTTTGCCCTGGGGTTTCCATTGTTTTTATACACCCTGTTGTACGGCCCTATTGAGCTTACCCCTGCCACCCATGACAGTGTGAATGAACTACGTTTATTGCTGCTGTTTCTCACCGTTGGGGCATTTCTGGTGTTTTACCTGGGGGAATACATGACCCTGGCAAAAGCCCTGATGCTTGGAGGGCTTTACGGGATATTTTCGCTTTACATTTTTGGTTCGGCTTATCAATGGAAATGGGCAATGGAGGCTTCCGAAGGGCTTCAGATGATCATTGACCTGATTTCTTTACCAAAATCGGACTAATCCCTTAACCGAATTAACCCAGCCAAAATATTGGATTAACATAGGAGGATGACCTTTAGGTAGGTTGATTGACAAATCATTCATGCTAATTTTCTCTATGGTCATCCCAGTGGTTGTACTTGCTACCTTGCATTCTTTTCCGTTGCCAGATAATCCAAGAGCTTCTCATGAAGTTTCTACTGATTTACGGGCTATAGTTGAGGCTGCGATGTCCTCTAGGGCATCACCTGTACGGGTAGTATTGGGAGAAAATCCCAATGAAGTTCGGCGTCAGTTGGTGGGCCTTTCCGTTGAAAAGATATACAACCCACATTGGGAGGAGGGAATGGTTTCTTCTGTGCATGCAGGATTGAAAGGCTTGAAAAAGCAAGTGGACCTCCTTTCAGGGGTACTGCTGATCCAGGCAAATGGGACTGCTGTTTCACCCAAGCACCTCAACAGGCTGATAGATGCTTTCAAGTATATGCGGGCGGATGTGGTGGAGACCTTCACTGAAAAGGGAGGTTCCCTGCCTGTACTTTTCCACCGGGATATGCTTGAGAAAATCCTTGAACTTCCTGCAGATAGGCCTTTTTCCTTGGTTGAATTGGGAAATGACCAAAAAAAAATCAGCCTGCCTGTTCAATTGGATGAGGGAGCTGAAAAATTCCCCTTCAAGGACCTTGGGCAATACCTGAGAAATATGTGGCGATTGGCCATTTAGCTTACCTGTAACATTTTGGGAGGGAAGATCGTCTAGGTAAATGATGAAACCCAACCTGTCCAGAGCTTCTGATACCTTAGGAAAAAGTGTAAGTGAACGCTTGCAACGCATTGCTAGCAAAATTGAAGGGTTGGTAAGCGGACGTCTTAAGCTTCGCAGAAAAAGAGGGGCAGTAGCTGGCGTCTGTGCAGGTTTAGGAGCCCTCTTCGAAGTTAATCCCCTGATATTTCGGGTGGCATTTCTCGCAGCAGGTTTTTTCACTGGCCTGGGGCTGGTGGTTTATGCATTGCTGGCTTTTGTGATCCCCAAAGAGGAACTGTTTCAATTTGAGTATGAAGATGAGGCTGGTAACACTTGGGTAGAGGAATTTGAGCCGGATTCCATAGAACTTGAGATGTGCGACAGCTGCGGAGCCACGGTGAAACCGGGATCGCGTTTTTGTTACCATTGCGGTGCCGCCATGAAGTAGACTCGCAACTCATTGTCCGGATTAAGGAATTTCCTGTATTATTGCTTATCTGTTTGTATGTCCGTAACGGACTTCCACCCTAAACACCACCCAAATGGAGCGTAAGCACCTCTCCTTTCTTTATTCTGATGAGTACGAGCACCCTTTTGACCGACATGCACTGAATCGGCTAGAGAAGACCCGTGGACTTCACATGGTAAGCGAAAAAATCCTGAAAGCGGGATTTGAAAAATACCTGATCATCCGACATACTGCTGATAACATCCAGGTTACCAAGGATACCATTCCTGAAGTCTACGCACTGTTGGAGGAGGCTTGTCAGGTGCTGGATATGGAGCAGGTGCCCGAGCTATACATTTACCTGGAGGATAAAATAAAGTCCTTTACCACTGGGAGAGACCGCCAACTCATCGCGATCAGTTCTGGTTCCATTGATTTGCTCTCCGAAGATGAATTGTACTTCCTGATTGCCAGGGAACTCGGACATATTCGGTCGAACCATGTGTTGTATAGGATGATGGCCGATTCTGTGCAAACCTTGAGTAAAATTGCAGGAGACATCAGCATGGGCTTGTCTAACTGGGTCAGCTATCCCCTCCAGATAGCCCTTATGCATTGGTACCGGATGTCTGAATTTACCGCAGACCGTGCTGGGCTGCTAGCATGCCAATGTCTGGACACCTGCTTGAAGGCTTTCATCAAGATTGCGGGCTTGCCCCAGGTCTACCACGACCGGGTTTCTGTGGCTGATTACCGGAAGCAGGTACAGGCCTTTCATGATTTTCAGGAGAGCAATTTTGACCGCCTCATCCAGTTTGCTGCCAATGTAGAGTACGACCAGCCGTTTCTGGCCATCCGAGCAGACCAGCTTATCACTTGGCATGATGTCGGAGCCTATCAGCAAATCCTTAATCGGATCCCCTTGCTGAAGGAAGGGAATCATACAGATTGTGAAAGCATCAACTGTCCGCAGCCCTTTGACGAATACGACAATTTCTGCACGGAATGCGGAAAAAGGTTAAGAGGGGGGACTGCCGCTTTACCGTCTGCGCCTCCACCTCCTCCACAAGTTATTCGAGCACCTAATTCTAAATAGCTGAACAAAATAGACCGATGCTCGCTACAGCATCGGCCTTATTCCTTGTAAACTCAGTTTCTAAACTAAAGGGGTTCACCCAAAGCTTACGAGGTAAACAAGCATTTCATGTTACCCACGCAGCGCGTTACGGGTGATGAAACTGATGACTTGGGAACTAAGACTAGACATTGATTACCTCCTTTCTTTAAGTTAAACCTTTCCATTTTATTCGAGATGTTAGAATTAAATGGCGATGACGACAGTCACCTAACGTGATGTAAATATCACGGTTTGGGAGGGAATTTCCAAGTCCTAAGG
>JBCDIQ010000313.1:0-7080 GCA_039024295.1 Bacteroidota bacterium
AATTGACTCTATATGGACTTTAATTAAAGACTTAAAAGACTCGACCATTTATGAAACAAATCCCTGCATTATGAGTGGAGGAGTACACAGTATGGCAATTTCAAGTAATGGTGATACAACCAGATTTACATTACATAATACATTTCACAGGACTGCTTTAAAGATTTCGGAAATAGTCAATCAATATGTACCCGAGGACAAAAAAATATGGGCGACTGAACAAGACATTATTGAATGTGAGAGTTGTTGGGCAGCAATGAGAAAAAGGTGGAAGAAAGAAAAGGAGAAAGAATAAAAACGCCACAAAAAAATGGCTCCAAGGCATAGGCTTAACCTACCAAATCGTTCCTACGCTTCATAGCCAAACCGCTACCCCCCAAAGAAAATCCAATAAAAAACCCGATAATATCCAAGTAAACCACAAGCGAAATCCAAATACCCTCCAACTTCAAGACGAATCAAGAGACAAGTAAAAAGACTACGCTTACCGATTCAGTCAGCAACAGACTGCACCTTTCCCCCCAGCCGCTTCGCCGTCCCTATCCGCAGAAAGATATACGACAAAGTCGCCGCCAGCACATCTGCAATTGGGAACGACCACCAAATGGCTTCCAGTCCAAAAATGGACGGTAAGATCAACAAAAGGGGAATCAGGCAAATGCCCTGCTTGGCAAGGGCCAATAGCAAGGCGGGCAATGCTTTGCCAATGGCCTGATAGAAGGCAGAGCCAATGAGCTGCATGCAGAGAAGCGGCGTAGCGAAGAAAACGATCCGTAGTGCGGGAGTAGCCTCCGCCAGCAGCTGCTCATCTTCTGTGTATATGGAGAGGAAGTTTCGCGTAAACAGCATGAGGGAGGTAAAAATCATAAAAGAAATCACCGTCCCGGAAAGGATAGAAAGCTTGATGGTTTCTTTGACGCGGTCATATTTCTTTGCGCCGTAGTTATATCCTGCAATAGGGAGAAATCCCTGAATCAGTCCTACTACCGGGAAGTTGGCAAACATAAGCGTCCGGCTAATCATCCCGTAGACGGTCAGGGCCGTTTCCTGCCCATAAGCGAATAGCATATTATTCAACACGATCGAGAGCAGACTGATGGCTCCCTGACGTGCCATGGTCACACCTCCAATGGCAAAAATCTCTTTCACAATGGCCCAGCGGAGGCGAAAGTTGTCCAGGTAAAAGCTTAATTCTGATCTGCCGGAGGAGAAAAACCAAAAGGACAACGCAGCACTAGATGCATACCCAAACACAGTCGCGTAGCCTGCCCCTGCCATGCCCATGTCAAACCCTACGATAAAAATGGGATCGAGAATCATGTTGGTGACCGCCGGAAGGATCATGGAGTACATCGCCATTCTAGGTTCACCTTCTGCCCGGATGATGTTATTCGACATCATGGCCCAGGCCAAAAATGGAACCCCCAACAATACCACCCGATAGTATTCCCTCGCAGGGGCCAACACCTCCCCTTTTCCGCCATACAGCGCCAACACCTGGTCCTGGAAAATCCAGCCCAGGCTCACAATCAGAATGGATAGCCCCATGGTCAGGGTGATCTGGTTCCCAAAGGTGATACAGGCTTTGCGCCCCTCCCCCGCTCCCAGGGCCCGAGAAATGATGGAGCCTCCTCCTACCCCAATGGCCATTCCGATAGACCCAATCAGAAAGGTAATCGGCATAACCACCGTGATGGCCGCGATGCCGTTGCCTCCCACAAACCGGCCAACAAAGATGGTGTCTACGATGCCATAAATCGACATCACCAGAATGCCAATGGAGGCAGGAACTGCCTGTTTGATGAGGAGCCTGGAAATAGACTGGGTGCCTAGGGAGGCCGAATGATTAGCCATAAAAATTAATGTCGCAACATATAGTCAAACGCAAGGTGGTACCCAGGGTTTAAAAAAGCCAATGGCAACCTTCTATACTCTTACCTAAGCACCTCCGATGTAAGCCTAAATCAGGGAAGTAATCGAGAAGGGAATACCCGGGTTTAGCTGTTATTTTGTCCAAAGGAGTTTTTCTGTCTTTCAGGAATTGACACCTCACATCCTTCTTGTATCTTTACCCCATGCCCAGAACGCGACATACTGCCGAAACCTATATCGCCGGTATCCGGGAAGGCGACCGGGTTATGCTCAGTCAGGCTATTACCCTGGTGGAAAGCGCCCGACCGGCCGACCGGGAATTATCCAATGAAATCATCCGAACCTTACTTCCGGAAACGGGAAACAGCTACCGCGTGGGCATTACAGGCGTACCGGGCGTTGGCAAAAGCACCTTTATCGATGCCTTCGGCACTTTGTTATGTGATGCAGGCAAACAGGTGGCCGTATTGGCCATTGATCCTTCCAGCAACAGAACCAAAGGCAGTATCCTGGGAGATAAAACCCGGATGGAGCGACTTTCGATGAATCCTGCGGCCTATGTCCGCCCTTCCCCTACCGGCGGCTCCTTGGGAGGCGTAGCCCGAAAGACCCGGGAGAGCCTGCTCCTGTGTGAAGCAGCGGGCTATGACATCATTTTGGTAGAAACCGTCGGAGTGGGCCAGTCGGAAACCGCTGTTCATGACATGGTGGACATGTTCCTCCTGCTCATGCTGGCCAATGCCGGGGATGAACTTCAGGGCATCAAAAAAGGGATCATGGAAATGGTGGACATGGTGCTGATCAATAAGGCTGATGGTAACTTCGCCCAGAAAGCCCGGGCAGCAAAAGCGGTGTATGCCCAGGCACTTCGCCTGTTTCCCCTTCAGCCCTCTGGCTGGAGACCTCCCGTCATGACCTGCTCGGCCCTGCACAATTTGGGGCTGGAGGATATCTGGGAGAAAATGGAGGCGTATCGCGACCAGATGCAGGAAGGCCCCTACTGGCAGCAAAGAAGGAGTAACCAGGCATTAACCTGGATGCATGACACCATCCGTCACCAGTTGGAAGACATGTTTTTCTCACACCCGGAGGTTTCCAAGACACAGGCCCAGCTGGAAACAGAAATTGGGGAGCTGAAAATCTCGCCCATACAGGCTGCTGAGAAGCTGTTAGAAGTTTGGCAGTCGGCCAAGGGTTAATGCCGAAACTTTTCAAGGGAAGTATCTTTCTCCTCTATGTATGATACCAATCCACAGAAAATACTTCCGTAAAGAATCAGGCAAATCCCAGTTTCTGCATCATTCAGATGTCTTATCAGCTGGGGCGATGGCCCGCAAAACCCATTCGACAGGCTCAGGGCAGGTTCCGTTGGGAACCGGGGACGGATTGTGAGTTGGGCTAGGATTTTGCAGCGTTTTGGTTCTTTTGGGCGCAAAAGAACACCCTAATCTAAGATTTGATTTTATTCGGAACTGGTTATTATTGATCGGGGATTACCCCCTCAAAAAGTTGAACCTGAATACAGGGACTTTCTTTGGGTTCTTTTCAACAACGGTCTCCTTTGGATGGATCGATTTTGTTGCTGGTTTTGCCTTTTGAGCCCGTTTCGGAGGCATTTTAGGCGGATAGCTATCCTTCAAAACAAAGAAGGCCAGGTACAATGCAACTACTCCGCTGCCCAGCCAGAACAGGTCAACATAAGCCACCCAGGAGGTTGAGTTCCAAGTCATCCAAAACCAGTCGCCTGTAGCCATCCCATTGAAAACAGGAACCAACAGGGACATTAATCCACCAATATTCAGGTAGTTTTTGTTGAGAACGGCATATCGATTCCAGCGAAGGCCCATTAGGGTCAACAGCAACCATCCTCCGAAAAAGATCCCGTTTACCCAGTCGACTCTTCCTGCCAAATCCATGGGGATGCTTTTATTGGCCAGGAAAATAAGGGCAAACGCGGGGAACATACTCAAGCAAATGGCGAGGTACACTTTGGTAACTCGATGATGGAATTGTCGCTGTTTATCGGTATACCTGGGATTATCACGAGCTGTTTGCCAAATCAAAACCCCGGTAATGATCATGAAACAGGTAAGGATGGACAGCACGAAATAGACAATCTTTATCAGTATGCCTCCAAAATCTCCAAAATGAAGTTTAGTGATCAGGTCAATAATAGATTGGCTATAAGCCTTTTCATAAGGAATGGTGCTAATTTCTTCCATTACTTTTCCATCTGCCAGGTGCATCGTCAGCAGTCCAGAAGACAGAATCCCCTTATGGTCATCAATGCCCCAAGTAGCCAGGGCATCTTGGCGGTCGAGGTTCCTAACTTTTAGCCGAGTGATGGTGTATCCGGGAAACTGCTCTTGAATATCTGCCATATAGGTCATCAAAGGCTTGTGCTGCGTGCGAGGAGCATCCTCAGCAACTTCAATGGCATCCTCAGGCCTTATCATGTTGAACACCTTTGAGGTATCGCCATCAAATAACAGCAGCACACTGGGCAGCAAAATCAAATTAAGCAGGCCAAAGAAAGCCCCAGTTATTCCATAAATCAGGTGAAGCGGCAATCCCATGATCCCAAGCACAGTGTGTGCGTTCGTCCAAATGGTTTTCCATTTTCCTTCCCTTACAAATGCATAGAATTTTGTAAATAAGTTGCGCCAATGAATCAACACCCCCGTGACTGTGGCAAACAGAAAAAATAAGCCTACCAATCCGGAGAGATAGAGGCCGATAACCGGAATTTGCCGGAAGTAATGCAGGAAATATAAAGTGGTCCCAACGGTGGTGAGCGGTTCCCGCATGTCTTGCACTCGGTACGTACCAGGCTCCACATAGGCCGCCATCCGTTCGGTGGTGGTATCGTTTACTTTGACCGCTCCATAAACCTGCAGAAAAGGGTAATGCTCGTTTGGGAAAACAACATTGGTGATACTGTGCCAGTCCAGGTTATACACGCTGTCGACCTTGGCTAGGGCCAAATCATAGTCCATGTGTTCATCCACAGCTATTCTAGCAGATGGGTTTTCCCACTGAAACATCTCATGTCGAAAGAGAGAGAATGCCCCTGCATAAAAGATAACAAACAGCGCAAAGCTGATGACAATCCCTGCCACCGTGTGCGTGTGGAACATCACATTGTACGTGCGGTTACCTAAGCCTGTTAATTTTTTCATGAAAAGATGGTGTCAGAGGAAAAGGATGAGAGAACAGACCAGTGTGATGCCTCCGTAAATGGCCCAAATGTGCCAGCCTTTTTTAACCAAAAAGGCCAGGGTCATGAACGCTACCCACATTAAAAAGGTACTGTAAGCAGTAGTCATCAAAGCAGCAGCACTCTTATCTGCAAGCTGTACCGCCGCCATGTGAATAAACATGGTGGCGAGGTAACTGCCAAGAATGGCAGCCGTGACCTTTGAAGCACGCTGCCATTTAGACGAAAGATATTTTGCTTTTGCAGGCATGAGCGGGAAGAATTACAAAGATTGTTCTTTTACATGAAGATATCCACTATTGCGATGACTACCGCAAAACCAGACCAAATAAATAGGGATTTTGGACTTATTTTCACTGAAATGACCAGCGAACTTAATACAGTCGCTACTACTACAGCCCAAATCACACAAGCAGTTAGCATGCGATACTCCTGAGCAAAAAACCATAAAGACAGGAACAGCAAGGCTGTTCCCATCAAGACTGCTAGAGAATCATACTTCGTTAACGGCTTATGCACCCACGACAGCTCTTCCGGAAAGTACCGGGAGGTCCCGTACAGCAGCAAAGAAGCCAAAAATGTGAGTGCAACTGCCATTGTTTATTCGTTTGCCGAGAGGTCATACACGCCGTTCAAGAAAAGGCCAGTACCCCGAAAAACTTCCGTGGTCGTATTAGACTCAGGATCGTATCGGTAAAAGGCATTATCAGTAGGGGAAGCAATGGCGAAATGAGGTTTGTTGTCGATGAAGGTCACACTGGTATTGACAAATACAGACAATTTGGGAAGGCCAGTAATCAATTCTACCGTCTGGTTATTTACGTCAACTTTGGCCCACTGCCCAGTAGGCGTCTCAAAAAATAAGTCCAACAGGCGGTTTGTTTGCTCCATTGTAAGAGGATTACCTCCAGCAGCCTGTAAAATTTGGAATATCTCAGGATCAATGTCCAGGTTGAGCAAAGCATATCCTATTCCATTTTCATGATAGTAAAAAGTACGGACAATACCGGCTGGATTCATCGGATTAGCCACCATTGCTGCTTTAAAATCATAGGTAGGATCATAGGTAGTTTGTCCGGCAGGAATTTTAATGATAGCACCTGGTACATTTGGAAAACTCAGGTTGCCTGCGTGGTTGAAATAGATATTGCCTTGTTCATCTACCCATCTTTGCCCGAAGCGGTTTTGAACAAAAACACCTCCTGCTGGAAAGGTTGCCCTATTGGTAAAGCCACCTGATACCGTGGCTCTATGTGTAGCTACATCAGGGTAGCTACCTCCTGTTTCATGCCGCATGGGCGCGTAGATTTCATCAGTCCCTCGGAAAATGAAGGTCTGATAACGCTGAGGTACTGACAAGGTATCTCCACTCATGTCTAAGGTCCCAGTGACCTCCATGGTAGTAGGATTGAAAGTCCTGAGTTGATTTGCATTGTTGCGATCATGGAATACTCCAAACTCACTGTCACGTACCCGTAAAGAAAAAGACTCACTTCCTTGTGGTACGATTATAGACTCTTCAATAAAGTTCTGGTTTCCATCTACCACCATTTTGGCAAAACCGGCAGAACCATCAGTTCTGGTCATATACATGGCTCCATCTCTGGTAGAAAGTGGGAAAAACTCCTGATAGGAAGTACCCTGAGTAAGATCTACCTCACCAGTTGGAAGTTCAGGATAGTATTTCGCAACAGTGGTGGAGGCATCCTGGGAAGCAGCAACAATGATAAACCCGGTTGTTAATCGCTGGTCGGAAGGATCTACCTCTTCATCATCATTGTTGCAAGCAGTAATAAAGAGACTAAGTATTAAGGTAAGGACCATTACCCCACGAATGTAGGAGGCGTAGGCCACAGGTATAAGAGTTAAAAGTTGCATGTATTAAGCTTATTTATGGGTTGAGAAAAAATTGTTGAATAATCAGTGATTATTTAGTGAAATAATACCGAACCTTAATCTGAAGATTTCTACCGGGACGTGGTACCCGATAA
>JBCDIQ010000314.1:0-7078 GCA_039024295.1 Bacteroidota bacterium
CATTACCTTTCGAGGCTGGGTCCATATTTCAGTAAAAATTTCCTTGTCAGACAGGATGATCAATTTTTCGAATTCGTCCAGGTTATTGGCCATGATGATTTGGGATAATGTTATTTTCCAGGAGATGTTCCTGGAGTTCTCTTTTTCAAAGATAAATAAATCCATTTAAGGGAGAGGGAGGTTTTGGGAGTTAAACCTCTATTCATGAGCATCACTTCGGACTATATTTTACGTACGATCGAATCTATCCCAAAACTGTAATGATTTCATGCCGAGTTGTTAATTCTCATTAAATCCAATGAGATAGATAACGAATTGAGCCGTGAGAACCTGGCAGGCAGAAAATTCATGGTGGAGGACTATGTGACCTTCGTGAGTAATGGAGGGTGCTCAACGATTGTAGAATTGTAACCCCGAGAAGACTAATCGCTCTCAGCAGATTTTTTTCGATAGCCCGTGAGCTTCACAAAAGTTTGTATGTCAAGCTGCTCCGCTCTTTTGGACAACAACTCAGCCTTTTCCGGAAAATCAGCCAAAGGAATTCCTTTTAAGGCGTTTCTAAGGGTTTTCCTTCTTTGTCCAAACGCAGATTTCACCACATGCTTCAAGTCAGAAAATGGGACTGCTTCCTGCTGATCCTTCCGTTTCATCCGGATAACAGCACTGTCCACTTTTGGTGGAGGCCGAAAAGCTCCTGGTCTTACCTTTAGGACCATTTCCACCTCGTAGTAATGGCCGATCAAAACGCTCAGGATTCCATAGGTTTTACTTCCTGGCCCTGCACAAATACGTTCGGCTACTTCCTTTTGAATCATGAAAACCCCTTCTTGAATGTGCTGACGATTTTCCAGTATGCGGAAAAAAATAGGAGAACTGATGTTATAAGGTAAATTGCCGATTAAAAAGGCATTGAGTGAGAGATGCTCACCGATTGCCCAGGTTAAAATATCTTCATGAAAAATAACCGGGGGAGGGTCAAATCGTTGTGTGATAAAAGTTACCGCATCTGGATCTACTTCTACCAGGCTCAGGTTTGGATATTTATCAAAAAGGTATTTGGTCAATACTCCTTCTCCTGGCCCGATTTCAACTACCTGGTCATCAGGTGCTGCAGTTAGGGCGTCCACAATTCGAAGCGCAATGTCCTCATTTCGCAGGAAATGCTGACCGAGGTATTTCTTTGGCTTCAAATTGTGCATGATAAATCGTAGCTTAGTGTTTTTATTTAAATATTGTTCAAAAGAGAGAATACTTCTGACTGTGGCTTATTTTTGAATCAACCTGGGGGTTGGATAAGCATAAAAACAGTCAATTGTTACAAGCGGATTTGAAGAAAAACAGATCTGCCATTAGGGAAACAACCCGTATGTCAACAACCAAACGCAACACCAACATAAAAGTGGGCATTTCCATGGGAGATGTCAACGGAATCGGCCCTGAACTTGTCCTGAAAACCTTTGATGACAGCCGGATGAAGAACCATTTCACCCCGGTTGTGTACGGATCTGTTCGTGCCTTGAATATTTATCGGAAAATTCTTCATCAAAACAAGCAGAAATTCCATTATTCCATTATTCAGAACGCCAGTCAGGCACAGGGTGGAAGGTTGAACATTGTAGAATGCGCACCCAAATTGGAACGAGTAGAAATCGGCAAGCCTTCTAAATCAGGAGCCGAAGTGGCACATCAGGCATTGAAACTTGCAGTAGAAGATGCTCAACATGGAATGATTGATGCGCTGGTAACCTTACCGGTAGACAAGTCTACCTTCCAACAGCATGAATCTTCATTTTCTGGCCATACCGAATACCTGGCAAAAGCTTTCGGGGTAAACGACAACCTCATGCTGATGGTATCAGAGGAATTAAGGGTAGGCTTGGTTACCAATCATCTGCCCTTAAAGGAGGTTTCCCGGAACTTATCCAAAACCCGGGTACTCAATAAAATCAAGCTCATGCACCAGTGCTTGCAGCAAGATTTTAGCTGTGCCAAGCCGTTGATTGCCGTATTGGGATTAAACCCACATGCAGGCGACAATGGACTTATCGGAGGAGAAGAACAGCAAATTATCTCGGGTGCCATTCAGGAAGCCAGTGAATTGGGCATTATGGCCACAGGTCCCTATCCTCCTGATGGATTTTTCGGCTCGTTAAGCTACCGAAAGTTTGATGGCATCCTTGCAATGTACCATGACCAGGGATTGATACCGTTTAAGCTGATTTCTGGATATCGGGGCGTAAATTTCACAGCGGGAATCCCATTTGTTCGAACATCCCCTGATCATGGCGTTGCCTATGACATTACCGGTAAAGACCTGGCAGACCCCGAGAGTTTCCGTCAGGCGATCTTCACTGCGATAGACGTGTTCAAAAGCCGGTCTGAATACCTGGAGGCGAAGGAAAATGCCCTGCCGGGAATGAATACCGAATGGGATTTTGGAGATGAAGAAGAGTAAGTTCACCTATTAACTAGGGGGTTGAGGTATATCTTAATCTTTTCCTATGGAGGCATTAATCATCGTAGACGTTCAAAATGATTTTGTACCTGGAGGGGCATTGGCAGTTCCAGAAGGTGACCAAGTGGTAGACCTTATCAACGAGCTTTCGGAGAAATTTGATTTGGTAGTGGCTACCCAGGACTGGCACCCGGCTGATCACGGGAGTTTTGCAGCAAATAATGAAGGAACAGCTCCTGGCCAAGTGATTGAGCTAAATGGCCTGCCTCAAGTACTTTGGCCGGTTCATTGTGTACAGGGAAGCGGAGGAGCAGAATTTGTGAAATCCCTTAACCTCGATTCCGTGGCCCGCATTTTCCAGAAAGGGACCGACTCGGGTATAGACAGTTACAGCGGCTTTTTTGACAATGGTCACCTCAAGGCAACAGGCCTAGGCGATTATTTGCAGGAAAAAGGGGTAAAAACGGTGTATGTTACTGGACTTGCCACGGATTATTGCGTAAAATTCACTGCGCTGGATGCCCAGAAGCTGGGGTTTACTACCTTTGTCATAACTGATGCGTGCCGGGCAGTAAACCTGAGCCCTGAAGATGAATCGAAAGCATTGACAGAGATGGAAGCGGCAGGTATTGGGTTGTTGGAGCATCAGGAATTCATGTTATCATGAAAAAACTCGACCTATTTCCAGACGGTAAGCTTGAAGTAACGCTTCAGCGGCTTTGTCATGAATTGCTGGAACACCACACAGGATTTGAAGACACTGTTTTGCTCGGGATGCAACCAAGAGGAATTTTTCTTGGCCGTCGTGTGAAGCAAATTTTGGAATCTTTGGTGCCAGGTATTGCCATTCGATATGGTGAATTGGATGTTACTTTCTTTCGGGATGACTTTCGAAGAGGTGCCCCTTTGGAAGCCAACCAAACGCAAATTGACTTTTTGATTGAAGATCAACACGTAATATTGGTGGATGACGTTCTGTATACCGGGCGTACGACCCGTGCAGCATTGGATGCCATGCTGGCTTTTGGTCGGCCAAGGACAGTGGAATTACTTTCCCTGGTGGACCGGAAACACAAGCGCGAACTACCAGTAAAGGCTTCCTATATTGGTATCGAAGTAGATTCTATTGATACCGAGCGGGTGGTGGTAGAACTAGCCGAAAGTGGTGGAGAAGATAAAGTATGGCTTATAGATAAATCACAAGACAGTTCACAGTAATCAGTTCACAGTTTTCAGCAAAAAGGATCGAAATCTACCTAACTGTGAACCGAAAACATAATAACTAATGCATTTCCCCATGTCCCTCAGTACTCCTCATCTTCTAGGCATAAAATACATCCAGCGAGAGGATATTGAATTGATATTTGAGACGGCAGCTAATTTTAAAGAAGTCATCAATCGTTCTATCAAGAAGGTGCCTTCGCTCCGGGACATCACGGTAGCCAATTTGTTTTTTGAGAATTCGACCCGGACAAGGATATCTTTTGAGCTGGCCGAGAAACGGCTTTCCGCGGATGTGGTGAACTTTTCAGCGGCTTCCAGCAGCGTCAAAAAAGGGGAAACCTTGTTAGATACGGTCAATAACATCCTGGCGATGAAGGTAGATATGGTGGTGATGCGCCATCCACATCCAGGGGCACATGTATACCTGAGCAAAAAGATCAGTGCAAACATTATCAATGCAGGGGATGGTACCCATGAGCACCCAACTCAGGCATTGTTGGATGGATTTTCCCTGAAGGAGCAATTGGGCGAATTAAAAGGAGCAAATATTGCCATAGTGGGTGACATCACACACAGCCGGGTGGCCTTGTCCAATATATTTGCCCTCAATAAGCTCGGGGCCAATGTGCGGGTTTGCGGCCCCCCTACCTTGATTCCACCCTATATCAGTGAGCTTGGTGTGGAAGTATCGTATGATTTAAAAGATACCCTTCGATGGGCAGATGCCGTAAACATGTTACGGATACAGCTCGAGCGTCAGGACATCAAGTATTTCCCTTCTCTTCGGGAGTACTCCATGTTATATGGATTAGACATGGATATGGTAGACCAATTGAATAAAAAACTGGTAATTTTGCACCCCGGCCCCATCAACAGAGGGGTAGAAATCACAAGTGAAGTTGCTGATTCTGACCAGGCAATTATTCTAGACCAAGTGGAAAATGGAGTAGCTGTCAGGATGGCCGTGCTGTACTTATTGGCGGGAAAAGTAGATGGATAATTCAAAGATCAACCTCTTTTCATGAAGCGACTCGACGGACTGATATTGCGATCTTTTGTAGGCCCATTTTTGATGAGCCTGGCGATCATTCTGTTTATTCTGGTGCTGCAATTTCTCTCCCTGTATCGGTATGAAATATTTGGGAAAGGGCTGGGAGGAGATGTAATCGGCAAATTGTTCTTGTTTGCTTCCGGCCGATTGATGATTACTGCCATGCCCGTAGCAATTCTTGCCGGAGCCTTGATGACGTTTGGAAGCATGGGCGAACACAACGAATTGGCGGCAATAAAATCCAGTGGCATTAGTTTGGTGAAATTATCTCGACCCATGATTGGTCTAGGGTTGATCATGACGTTGTTCTCGGTCTGGTTTACCCATGAAATTGTGCCCAAAGCCAACCTGAAATTTTTCAGCTTGCTGTACGATGTCGGTAAAAAGAAGGCAAATATCTCCATTAAGCCGGGCCACTTTTATTCGGATATTGATGGGTATGTCATTCGGGTTTCAGATAAAAACCTAGATCGGGATATCCTGTATGATGTGATGATCTACAACCACTCCGATAACCGCGGAGCAATAGATGTGATCTTGGCTGATTCAGCACGAACAGAAACCGATCCCTTGGGACGCAACCTGATGCTGATGACCCTGTACAATGGGAGTCGACATGAAGAATTCCGTGCAGAAGCAGGCAAGCCGAATACGTATAATTATGGCCGGACGTATTTTGATTCCCTGTTTTATGAATTTCAGCTTTCGGGGTTTGAATTAGGAGACACAGACGAAGGATTATTCGCCCGACATCAGGTAACCCTGCCCTATTCTATGCTGATTGAAGCATTGGACAGCCTGTATGATCGGCAGCGACTTGAAGTAACGAAGTATCAAAATTACCTCGTCCCCTACAACAAAGTGGATACCCTATTTTTGGAACCATTGGCCACGAGGTTGCAAACTTTCAGCAAAGAAGATACGGCCAAAATTCCTGGTTATGTACCAATAAAAGAAGCCCGGGAAGGGAAACCAGCTTCTGCAGCAGCTCGTCCCAGAGCGTCCAAAAAAGTCAAGAATATATCCCATAAAGCGGTTGAAGACATCCAGAAACGATTTCAGCTCACTTCAACCGATTCCTTAGAGAAGGCAAAATCAAAGTCCCGTGGAAAATCCTGGGTACAAGCTGACACCATCCAATTTGAGGATTCCGCATTTTTCTCTGCAAAATTGTTCAATCAAAAATTAGCTGTTACCACATTTTCCACAGCTATCAGCAATGTACGTGCAGTAAAGAACTACTCAGAGTACATGATCAAAAAGAACAATGATGGAACCCGGCGGATTCGAAAGTATATCTATGAATCACAATTGAGAAATGCCCAGCCATATAACTGCATCATTTTTATGATCATTGGGGTTTCATTGGGTGCCATTATCCGAAAGGGAGGCATAGGGGTTCCAGCACTTGCCTCAGTTACTTTGCTCACCCTTGCGTATGTATTGAATGCACAAGGAAAAAAATTCTCCAAGGAAGATGTGATTGATCCGGTATTGGGTGCATGGTTGCCTACCCTGGTATTTGGGCCGCTGGCCATATATTTGGCTTACAAAGCAACTGTGGAGGCTGCCATTTTGGATGAAGGCAGTTGGAACGCATTTTTTGATCGAGTTCGACAGTTTATTCGAGAAAAGTTTTCTAAAAAAGTAAGCACTCAACCTTCGGAACGTGAAGCGGCTTGACCGTATGCTTATTCTGGCCTTTTTGGGGCCTTTTTTGTTCTGCTTTTCAGTAGTCCTGTTTATCCTTGTTCTTCAGCTTTTGGGGTTGTACGCAGATGCTTTTGGAGGAAAGGGGTTAGGAGGTGGATTGTTTTTTCGGATGGTTGGGTTGGCGATGGGGCGAATGCTGTTAGAAGCAATGCCATTGGCGGTAATGGCTGCTGCGATCATGTCATTTGGAAGATTGGGGGAAAACCGAGAATTGACCGCCATTCAGGCCAGTGGAATAAGCATGTTGAAGTTTATGCGTGGCCTGGTTGGTTTCGGTGTTTTGCTCACCTTAGTATCCATTTGGCTTTCTTTCGAAGTAGTTCCAAATGCCTCTCAAAAGTTCTATCGCTTGTTGAGTGATATCCGTCGTACCAAGGCAGACCTCGCCATTAAGCCGGGGATTTTTTATACCGATATTGATGGGTTTGCGATCCGAGTTACAGAACAACATCCAGAAACAGGAACGCTTTACGGAGTTATGCTGTACGATAAACGGAAGATGCCTGAAATTACCGTAGTGGTAGCAGACTCTGCACGCATGCTTCCTCAGTCAAGGGAAGACATCCTTCGGATGAATTTGTACCATGGAAGTCGTCACCAGGAATTTGAGTCCAATCCATCTCCAGCCAGAAAAA
>JBCDIQ010000315.1:0-6981 GCA_039024295.1 Bacteroidota bacterium
GCTCTTACATGCTATTCCTCAAATTAGCTTATTAAAGGATAGTACGGTCAAAAAGGAGGTGCTAACAAATCACCTTTACGAAAAAAATCATGCGTGCTACCATGAAAAAATCTCCATGATTTTAAGAAAGGAACCCTACTCATATCACCAATTGACCTATTCCATACAGAAAAATACTTCTAGCCTATGCAGGTAAACCAGATAATTAATAGGAGTTGGAACCCTTTTATGGACATCAGAACGGAACTTCACAAAATCGTGGAATAATTCTCTGATGGTTTTAGCTGATTTTATTAGGTTCAACTATATTTAATGGAGCATCTGTGATCCTAAGTCACTCCATGAGCATTCAACTACCTGGAATCAAATGAATAACCTACTCTTCTTAATGGGAATTTTATCGTTTTTGGGCCTCGAACCAAATGGCCTTTCACCGAAAGAAACAAAACTGGTCCAACAGCTTGATTTTAGCATTGAGCTAATGAACGAACTGAAAAAAGCCACCAAGAGTACCCTCACCCAGCTTCCTGCCATTGAAAAGGAGACAGCAGATGTCCTGGATAATTTTCATGAGGGCATTCAATCAGAAGTGCCCGACGACAAAGCTACCTCAATCCTTAATCGGCTGAAGGAGAAGTTCAGGGCAGAAGGCTACCTGATTTTTGTGTTTACACAGGAAAGTGAAACCAAATTTATCGGCGTCATCCAGGGAACAAATGACTTGGATATCCTGAGGTACCGAAGGACCAATGGGATAAACTTTGACCTCGAAAATGAGGACATTGTGTCAAAAATCTCAGCATGGAATGCTCAATTTGGGTTGACCGTTACCGGTTGTGGCCGAGATTGGGTTGAATTACAATTTATGCAGCTACCCAAGGATTTGGATGAATTTGCTTCGGAGGTATATGACTTTTGCCCCGATATAGTGGACCAGGGCGTTGGGGAAGTAGCAAACCTGAAGCCTATGATTGAAGAAATGCACGGCATATGGCTGTGGTGGGACTAGTGGTCGTAGATTTGAAATTTAGGCACACAGGCTTACTTTTTTGAAAGAAGGATTTATCCTCATTTACCCAATAAAAAGCTGCTTAACGCTTAACTATTTTCCTGCTGAAAACCTCAGAACCTGCTCTTACGCGCAAGAGATAGATTCCAGAAGCAATGGGTAGTTCAATAGATGTGTGTTGCCACGTTTTTCCATTTCTCAACAGCCTGCCATCTTGACCAAACACTTCCCAGTCAAATGGGGGCTTAATCCCTGTTACTTCAACTTTCCTGGAGGTGGGATTGGGTGCTACTTTCAAAAAGGCAGATTGAGTGGCCTCGGGAAAATTGGAAGACACCAAGCCACAGGGATCATCGAAAAATTGGATGGTGCGTTTGTTGTGATTGGCAAAAAATTTATGCTCTCCATAAGCGACTTGCAACAGACTTCTAACTTGGTTGATTTGAATACTAGAAAGGGACCGAAAAGCAGGCCAGTTTCCCAGATTACTTTGTATGTCACGTTCGATTTCTGAGACGGGATCGGTAAGGAAATGCTTTGAGGTGATGAATTGATTGTTGGCTAATTCCTGAAAAAGGAGCATCGAAATCATGGAATCAACCTGCGCCCGCTCAAAAATTGCTGGATAAATGGGAAATGGCTGGTTGAGGAAAAATTGGCTACAAAGCCCTCTGTTTACCATGGTTTGATGATTCATCCGTGCATCAACGATCCCGTCTGGACCTATCGCTTCATCAAAAGGCATTAAACAAAAAAGGAGGTCGGCTTGTGTGGTGTCGGCTACGATTTCCTGGCTGCTGGCACAATACACTGCACTTGCACGGGTGGAAAAGGTCACCGAAAAAGCTCCTGAAAACCCGCCACCAGAGGACATCCCTATGGAATACAGCTGATTACGCTCCAGATCACCCCTTCTTGCAAAGCTATCAATGGCAATGTTCAGGTTTTGGTAGTCGATGTTATTGAGGGTATCCATGGGAAAACTCACCCACCGAATGCGGCCATCTCCGTTGAGGTCCATGCCTGCGGTACTTTCCTGGCATTCGGGGATCACCACTGAATACCCTGCGTAATACAGGTCTTTGGCCACCTGAAAGCCATCTCCCCGGTCTGGATTGGCCCAACCAGATGCGCCCCCACCTGATCCGTGTAGCAAAAAGACGGTTCCTTTATGATTGGGCTGAAATGCTGTGTAAAAGGGTTGGGCAATAGAAGTGGTACGAATGGGTTCCAGCCTTAGAAAATCGGCGGGCACCGTGTCAAAATTGGCCGTAAGCACTACGTTTCGGTTGGGCATGATAAATGCCCCCCGCCATTCTCCCTCGTCTGCCACAAAGCTAACCTGATTCCCAGGAATGGTCCATGAGGTAAACACCTCGTAATCGCCCAGGGTCCGTGAAAAAATGTACACCGTGTCACCCGCCAGATACCTACCGGCACCATGCCCTTCATTCACTTGAACAGAAAATGTTTGGGCTGATAAGCAGGAGAGGCCTACACATAGAGAAAAGAAGAATATGCGAAACATGTCATGGGGTATTTGTATGCGATAGGTTGCAAGTAGGAATGTCCTCAGAGGATTACCCCAATAATTGCTGCATCCTTGGAATTATTCTGACTTGTTAGGGTATCATTTTCTAGGGTGAGGGTACCTGTAAAGGGGCAATCAAGAAAAATGAACCGCCCCCCAATTGCAATTTCTCCCAAACGCGCATCATCGCTACTTGGGGCAAAGAGGGTTTGGCTGACTTGCCCATTAGGATCATATTGCAAAAGCAGCGGGCAATTAACCCCAGCACAATTAGAAAATCGCTCAAAGGTAACTGGGTCGGACTGTACCTTTACCGAACCCGAAGTCCCGATCCCAAATAGGAGGTGATCCTGAGCATCTACTGCCACCTCTGCCCCCAGCAGGTTTTCTGTGGACTTGATATGCCTCACCCAGACAGCACTGCCCATTTCATCTAATTTCCACACAAATAAATCCTTGCTGTCATTTTCTGATGCCAATGTTTCGAGGTCAAACTCTACTGGCCCCTGAAAACCTCCTACCACATATATTTCGCCTTTAGATGTACTCGCAACTCCTTTACAAATGTCATTTCCACTCCCTCCCCAGGTTTTCATCCATCTGTAAGCCCCATTTGCATCATAGCTCACCAAAAAAGCATCTACAAAGCCAAAATTGGAGAATGAAACCGTAGTATCTGGTACTTCCAGGTAATTGGGACCTGTGTAATCGCCACCCAGATACACATTGCCGGCAAGGTCCACCTCCACAGCTTTGGCCCTGGCAATTCCTTGTCCGAGAATAGCACGTACCCAGTTCGTTTCCCCTGTTGGGGCCAAGGACAATACATAGGCATCTTGGATTCCTGTATTTACTATCCCCTCAAATGTACCTTCTGATTGGGCCCCTACAATAATTTGGTTGTCCTCGCCAATCTCCAGTTCATTGCCTCCGTCATTTTCAGGCCCACCATAATTTTTGGCCCAGAGCACCTCCCCTTCCGGATTTATCTTAAGCACCACCATGTCTAACCCGCCCATGGCAGAGAGGGTGAAATTTCCAAATATCACCGTCTGTTCAAAGTAGCCACTCAACACCAGATTTCCCTCTTTGTCACAATCTGCATCAAAAATATTGTCCTCCCCTGGCCCGCCAAATTGCAGGGTCCATTGTAATTCACCTGCTCTATCGTACTTCACGACCATGATATCTGCCATGCCCTTGCTGGTCAGAACCTCCGTTTGGCCTTCGATGGAGAGGGTCTGTTCAAATTTCCCACTGACATACACATTGTCCTGGTTGTCTGCCGCTACCGCATCTATTTCGTCCTCCTCACTGGGACCTCTAAATGCATTTGCCCATTGCCAACCCGGCTGGACCTGTTCTTCTTCTTGCAGAGGTATATTTGTTGGTTCCTCCTCACGGTCTTTTTTACACCCTAACAGGATCACACACACCCCTACCAGCAAGGTAATTTTGTTCCACTTCATCTATCTGTAATGTTGAAAGCTACTACACCTTGGATGGAGATTTCAGACCAAGGTTTAATCAGCAAGCGAGAAATGGGAAAAACTGATGATTTCCCTATTAATCCATATGCGAATCCTTATCTTATGGAAAAGAAGCGATAGATGAATGACACAGCAAGCGCAGATAAACCAGCTTGTAGAACCCCTAACTTAAAAGTTTAGCCCCATCAACACCCCCCTCATGGAATCCCAACAGACACCCGGCATCTACCAAACAGAAGTTCACACATTTCCCAACTCCGTGGCAGAAGTAGCAACGGCTATTCCCGCTTTTATTGGCTATACCCCCCAAGCGATCTACCAAGGGAAGTCATGCCACATGACCCCAATGATGGTAAATTCTATGGCGGATTTCCTGGCCATTTTCGGCTATCCGGAGGATCCGACTACGCAACAACGGCCTCCCCAGTACCTCCCCAGCTATTTCCTTACCAAACGAAAGCAAAATCCGCCAAAGGGAAAATCTTATTCCCTCAATGGAGATACGTACACCATTGATCCTGATCCCAATACGATTTACTACCTGTACAACAGCCTTTCTCTTTTTTACCAAAATGGAGGTGGCCCTGCATACATCGTTTCCACTGGCAGTTATGGCCCGTCAAGTGGAAAGCCCATTCAACCGGGTGAGCACATCGTCAACCCCAATGTATCGCTGGCAGACCTGCAAAAAGGCCTAAAAACCCTGAAAAAGGTGGAGGAGGTCACCATGTACCTTTTTCCAGAAGCCACCCTCCTCAATCCTGCCGAAAATGGTACCTTGATGAAGCAGACCCTGGCCCAATGCAATGCGATGGAAACATCTATCGGGATTTTCGACATTATCGGTGGTCGGGAACCAGACCCGCTCTCCTGGCAGGATGATATCCAGAACTTTCGGAATGCTACAGGCGATGATTTCCTGAAACAGGGAGTCAGCTATTTCCCCTTTGTCAAAACCACTGCGGTTTCGGCCAACGAAGTGACCTATGAGAATATTCATGGGGGAGATGTGCGTGTTCTGGCCTCTGTCCTGAACCCGTCTACATCACCAAATCCAAAAGCAGAGATTATTCTTAAAGAGATCAAGAAAGGAAAATATTCTCCAAGTCAAGGAAGCGCAATGCTCGCAAAAGTGAGCCCAACCTATCAGCAAATTGTTTCCATCATCCAGGAAAAGATCAATGTCCTGCCTCCAAGTGGGGTGATGGCCGGGGTGTATTCGATGGTAGATGCCAATGAAGGGGTTTGGAAGGCTCCGGCAAATGTCTCCCCCATGGGAGTCTCCGGACTTACGTTAGAGATCAATGGTAACGACCAGCAATCCCTGAATATAGATGCAGCCAGCGGTAAATCCATCAATGCACTGCGTACCTTTCCCGGACAGGGTGTTTTGGTGTGGGGAGCCAGAACCCTGGATGGTAATGCTCAGGACTGGCAATATCTCAATGTGGTTCGAACCATTATGATGATCAAACAATCCGCGAAGCTTGCCCTAAGGAATTATGCCTTTTTCCCCAATACAGCAGATACGTGGAAAGCTGCCAAAAGCATGCTGGAAGATTTTCTCACCCGTATATGGAGGCAAGGGGGACTGGCTGGTGTCAAGCCGGCTCATGCGTTCAATGTAAAGGTAGGACTGGGAAGCACCATGACCCAACAGGACATTGACGAGGGCAGGCTGCGAGTCACCCTGTTTGTGGCGGTTATGCATCCGGCGGAATTCATTGAAGTGAACCTCGAACAAAAGGTCGCACAACAATAGAGACACTGCGCCTCTCAAAGTAAAAATGTGCCTGGCAAGCAGATGGCTCACCAGGCACACGTTCTAACGCTTGCTTATTGTTTCAAGATTCTTCTGACTTCCCCACTGTCGAATTTCATCATGTACATGCCCCCTTGCAATTCGGTCATGTCAACTGAGTTCACCCCTTCCTGAAGGACCTGAGACCTCAGTTCTTGTCCCAAAAGGCTGTAAATGGCAACATGGTCAGATTTGGGGGAATTTATCCTAAGTACATTGGTCACTGGATTAGGGTATACCACTACTTGCTCATGTTGAATGGTAAAAGAGGTCACATTGCTATAGCTGTAATTACCATCAAAATCGACCTGCTTCACACGGTAATAATTATGGCCCTGACTGGGAGTAGGATGGTCAAAAGTGTAGTCCATTACCTCTGAAGTATTTCCTTCTCCTAGGATTTCTCCAATGGCAACATAGGTTTCCCCATCCAGGCTATGCTCTATTTCGAAATGAGAGTTGTTGATTTGCTGGGCCACAGCGAAAGAGATCGTTGCCACTGAACCACTTTGCTCCACGATGGGCTGTGCTGACCAAACAACAGGTAAAGGAGCCCCTATCTCAACTTCAAAGTTCAAATCAGAGCCCGAAATAAAGGAACCATTCAGGTAAAATTGACCATCTCCATAAGGATTAGAGGTAGAAGCGCGAAGGTTTGCTTCATCTGAAATAACGAATGTATAATCTGACCCACTTACCAGGCTTACGTTTTCTGATGAGAAATCGAATACGGTTGCAGAAAGGTCTGTTACAGAACCTGTCGATACAATACTCTGCGATCCAATTATACCTAAAGCTGTTCCGCCGGTGCCCAACCCCTCATAAATGATTACTGTATGATCAGCAGAATTCTCATGACCGTTCACAGCTATTGTTTCCAATTGGCCTGTACAAGAAGGGCTGAAGCTTTGACCAATAGAAGAGGAGGAGGTAGCCCTGGAGGTTCCTCCCGAGTTTGTTTCAGTACATTGTGCAGCTACATAACTGATGCAGGAGGCTAGCAGGAAAGTGGTAAGGGTAATTTTTTTCATTTGTTTGTACATGGTGACTTAAAATGGATAGACTGAAAAAAGCCATATAAACGTTGTTCATTTCTAAATGACAGGCCGCAAAATAATCCTCTTTAAATATTTTAAGTAGTAAAATTTAC
>JBCDIQ010000316.1:0-6979 GCA_039024295.1 Bacteroidota bacterium
CAAAGAACGAAAATTAGGTAGGCTTCAGGGACTCGTGACTTACATGGCCCCAGATTTTGATGAACCCTTAGAAGATTTTAAAGATTACATGCCCAAATGACTTATATCCTAGATACCAATGTACTCCTTTGGGCATTGGAAAATAATCCAAGATTAAGTTCGAAGGCAAGAAAGGTAATGGTAAATCCCAATAATGAAATTCATGTCAGCATTGCCAGTATCTGGGAAATCTCTATTAAATTAAGTATAGGAAAACTCAACCTATCTAGGACGTTAGATGAAATTCTTGAAGAAATGGAGGAATTGGACTTTAGAATCCTGCCCATTTCAATTAAAGCTCTAAGGTACCTTAGGAATATGCCATTTCATCATAAGGATCCTTTTGATAGATTGATTATTTCTCAGGCAATTGCATCGGGAGTTACTTGCATAGCAAGTGATGAAAAATTTAGTCTCTACAACCCAAAAATTATTTGGTAACCAGTTTGTAGGTTAAAAAATGCGCTGATGCCTTTGATCAGCATTAGTTGATAAGATTACTCGTTTATTTAACCATTAAATTGCCTCGTTTATTTATACTCCTCCATATTTCTTGCAAGCCAAAATTCTTTACCAGATGAATTTTTTTCTCAAGAGAATATCCTCAGGGTTTAAGCTATTTGGTTCAATAATTTTGGTCTTCATAGGAGTGTTGGTTCTCTCAAAAGCAAATGCCCAAATTACCCTTCCCTTCCACCGACAGCACAATTTCAGGGCTCCCAACTCCTTCTTCCAAAACGATACCCTTCCCAATTTCAAAAAGAGCCGATATGTCACCGGGATTGCCCTAGGCGGGTACAGCTTGAGTATGCTCTACTTAGGTACCTCCTGGTATGCAAATGAGGACTTAGGCAGTTTTCACTTTTTTGATGACAGTAAGCAATGGCTCCAGATGGACAAGGTCGGCCACGTGTACGGCGCATATTATGCGGGCAACAACATGATCAGCCTGTACAAATGGGCAGGACAACCCAAAAAGAAAGCAATCCTGATGGGAGGCACCATGGGGTTTCTGGCCATGACCAGCATTGAAGTATTTGATGGGTTCGGAGAAGACTGGGGGTTTTCCTGGAGTGATGTGGGGGCCAATTTTATGGGCACTGCCCTTATTATGGGCAATCAGGCCCTTTGGAATGAGAATCGAATTTCATTGAAATACAGCTATCGTCCCTCCTTTTTTGTCCAAAACGACAGCCTGCAAAGTCTCTTTGGAAGTACCCCGCTGGAGTGGATCCTGAAAGACTACAACGGCCAAACGACATGGATGAGCTTTCGGGTGCACTCCTTTTTGCCAGAAGGGAAATTCAAGGAAATATATCCGCGCTGGCTGAACCTGGCAGTCGGATACGGAGGGGAGGGAATGACAGGGGGGTACGGAGACCCTGCCAGAGCCGATCGCATTGCGCGTGAGGAATATCGCCAATATTACCTCGCACTTGATGTGGACCTGGCAAACATAAAAACCCGATCAGGCGCACTCAGAACCTTGTTTCAGATGCTAAACATGGTCCGGCTTCCCTTACCGGCAGTCAGGTATGACCGAAACGGTCTGGCCTGGAGGTGGTGGCAATAAAAAACAGAAAAGCCCGCAGGAAGGTACCTGCAAGCTTAATATGAGTTTAATCGATGTATATGTTAGATAAAGGATAACCTCCGGGTCATCCGTTGGTCGCCTTGTGTAACTTCAAGCATATAGACCCCTTTAGGCATGTTGCTTAAGGAGAAAGATTTGTTGTAATGGACCTCATTGCTGCTGACCTTATCAGCAAGAATCAGTTTGCCCAATAGGTTGTAAACCCGTACGTGGGTAGATTTTTCTGTTGGTAGAAGTTCAAGCTTAACCCAGAAATCCCCAGAATGGCTGGGATTTGGGTACACATTGATATGGGTAATTGCCTCCGAAATGTGTGTTCTAGAAAAAGACTGAGAAAATCCCAGGGTAATGGACAGGGCAAGAAGTAGGGTGAGGAGACATTTTTTCATTGCAACAACAATAACTTTAACGACGATGAATAAATTCTGCTTTTGAATTATACACAAATATATCAGAATTTTTGAAATATTTCGGGTTCATGTAAGGATCGGAACTACTTAGGAGTTTGGGGTATAAACTCCATTGCCGTAAGATTTGTTAAAAATTTATCTTCGAGAGATAAAATGGAAAAATTTTGGGATGATCGCACATGCCCTTAGTCATTCCTACAGGTTGACTTTTGTATGGTACACGGGCTAAGGAGCAATACAATGTCCCCCATTATTTACCGCACATAGCTCCCGGCATTTATGTCAATGGTACACCCGGTGGCATGGTCCATCAGCCCAGAGGCGAGTAAGGTTACGGTTGGCGCAAGGTCTTCTGGCTCGGTCAGTCGATCAAGTGAAAGGTCATCCAACACGAGCTGTTCCCCATATTCATCAATAAATTGCTGTGCCATATCCGTACGGATAAATCCAGGAGCTACGACAAAAGAGGTAATCCCTTGTTTTCCATAGGCCCTTGCCAGGCTACGACTAAGGGCTACCATACCTGCTTTTGAAGCTGCATAGGCCAGGTATTCAGGCGTATCTCCCCGGAAAGCCGCTCGGGATGCAATGTGAATAAACCGGCCTCCCCCTTGAGTTTGGTAATGGGGCAACAACAACTTACACAAATAAGCTGCCGCCCGAAGGTTTACGTGCTGGGTGAGGTCCCATTCTGAAAGCCATTGCTCGTCAGTTCCGGCGGGATCGCTGCTAAATGCAATACCTGCATTGTTAACCAGTACATCAATTTTGCCAAAATGCGCCACAACTGCCTCAACCAATTGTTTGCAAGCAGTAGGCTGAGCCAGATCTGCCTGAAAGATGTGCGCTGCGGGCAGGCTTTCAGCTAACTCCACAGCAGGTTCACGGCTATTACCATAATGAATTGCTACCTCCGCCCCGGCCCTTCCAAGACTTTTGGCAAGGGCTTTTCCGATTCCTCGACTGGCACCGGTTACCAAAACAGTTTTCCCACTTAGGTCAATATGCATGTTTGTGTCGTTGTAAAATTCCGTTTTATCTTTGCGGCTTAATATGATTACCCAATCGTAAAAAACCTATTATGAAAGCGGTTGTATTTCCCGGTCAGGGAGCTCAGTTTGTAGGGATGGGCAAGGAGTTGTATGATCAATCAAAGAAAGCGCAAACTTTGTTTTCCCAGGCAAATGAAATCCTGGGATTCGATATTCAGGAATTGATGTTTGCAGGCACACCTGAAGACCTGATGCAGACCTCTGTTACCCAGCCTTCCATTTTCATTCATTCAGTTGCTGCAGCACTCGAAAATGGACTCGACCTGGAAGCGAAAATGGTCGCTGGCCACTCCTTGGGAGAGTTTTCTGCCCTCACAGTTTCAGGAGCCATCAGCTTTGAAGAAGGCTTAAAACTGGTTTCTATCAGGGCCAATGCCATGCAAAAAGCTTGCGACGCACAGGAGAGTACCATGGCAGCAATTGTTGGGCTGGATGACGAAGTAGTAGAGGCTATTTGTGCAGAAATAGAGGATATCGTGGTACCTGCCAATTACAATACTTCAGGGCAGCTGGTGATCTCGGGAACAGTTTCCGGCGTTGAAAAAGGGATAGAATTGGCCTTGGAACGTGGGGCACGAATTGCGAAAAAGCTTGCAGTAAATGGTGCATTCCATTCTCCCCTCATGGAGTCTGCTCGCCTTGAATTGGCAGAAGGCATCGAAAAAGCAGATATCCATGATGCCAAAATGCCGATTTACCAAAACGTAACTGCCCGGCCACACATCGAAAAGGAAGACATCAAAGCCAACCTCCTACAACAACTTACTTCACCTGTACGCTGGACTCAAACCATGCAGCAAATGATGGCAGATGGTGCTACTGAATTCGTGGAAGCTGGTCCTGGTAATGTGCTTCGCGGTCTGCTCAAGCGTGTTGACCGAAAGTTCCCTGCAAGCGCGGTATCTTAGGAAGTTTCCGGTCTACCCCGCTTTGCGGGATTTTATTTTACTCATCAGCTTCTAGTAAGTAGGTTAGCCTTTCCCCTTCATTATCTTGAATAAAAAGAAGGGATGTCCGTTATTAAGACTTGAAACTTACAGCGCATGACTGGATACCAACACATTCAACTAGAGGTTGAGAACCGAATAGCCTACCTTACCCTCGCCCGGCCTGAAGTGCACAATGCCTTCAATTTCGACATGATGCAAGAACTGGTTCACGCTGTTCAAAACATCGAACAAATGCCGGGAGCCAAAGTAGTGGTGATACGGGCAAAGGGCTCGGCCTTCAGTGCAGGCCCTGATGTGGCTTATTACAAGCAAATGCAAAGTTTTGGCCCCGAGCAACACCAAGCTGATAGCCGTATCCTGGCTGACCTCTTGATGTTGGTATACCGCTCTTCGAAATTGATCATCGCGCAGGTGGAAGGTGCTGCCACAGGTCCGGGCTGTGCGTTGATGACGGTGGCAGACTTTGCCTTTGTGGTGCCCGAGGCTACCCTGGGATTTCCCGAAGCCAAAAATGGATTTGTTCCGGCGGTGGTGGTTCCATTTCTTATACGAAAAATTGGAGAAACCCGGGCCAAAGAAATGCTGCTCTCAGGGGACCTGATTTACGCAGATGAAGCAGCCCGGTATCAGTTGGTGAATCGCCTGATTCCAGCAGAAGAAATTGCAGGATACGTTACCCAGTTTGCAACCCGCATCTGCAACCGTAACTCTGCAGCCAGCATGCAGCTCACCAAAAAGATGATTGCAGACCTTCAATCATTCCCCCTGGAAGAAGCGGTACAATTTGCTGCAAAAATGAATGCCCACGCCCGTGGAAACGTAGATTTTCAGCGCGGGATTCAAGGGGTCATTCACGAACAGGAATTGGAATGGTAAGTCGAGTTTACTGTTCGCAGTTTACAGTGTTCGGTTTTCAGTATTTGGAATTGATTTTCCATTAGAGGTAAAGGCTTTTTCCTTCTACCTAACATCTAAAAGCTACCACCAAACATCCCTATTTTGCTTACCCTCGCTATATTCCTCAATGCTGCTGCCCTCTTGGGCATGCTGGCGTGGCGTGCCCGGCGAAACGGACGAGAGGTGACCTTTTGGCTGTCCTTATGTGTATTGGTTTGGGGATTTATTTGGGTAGGAGAAAGCTACCTCAACCGATACTTACGAAACTATTACGAAGATTGGTATCCCCACAAATGGACCTGGGTCATGGGTGCCTCTGCGCTCTCTGTCCTCGCATACTTGCTGATCTGGTTCCAGGTTGGACAACCGAATGAAGAGGACGACCTGGCAAAAAAGGTGGAGGAAATTGGGAAAAGGGAAGGGGAATCTTCCAGCTGAATTCCAAAAGACACATTCCCTGTGTAATTTCGCGCAGTTTTACCGGCCAATGAGCCTACAACTGCCTGTTTATGCTTGTAATGAAATTCGGCGGAGCCTCCGTCAAAGATGCCCCCTCCATCCGTAATGTCGCAGAGATCATTGCCCACCACGCTGCACATCCCATGCTCGTGGTGATTTCTGCCAGTGGCAAGACCACCAATCACCTGGAAGAACTCGCTTTTCTGGCAAAAAGTAACCAGGAAGAGGCCACATTTCGAAAACTTGGGAACATCCGAACCTATCACCAAGCCATCTTAGATGAGTTATTCGGAGAGAATGCAGGTACCGTCCAGGAGAAGGTAAACAACTTTTTCAAGGAGATTAAACGCATAGTCCAGGGCATCCTTCTGCTGGAGGAGTTTCCCCCCAGGACCTACGACCGAATCGTCTCTTTCGGGGAATTGCTGTCTACTACCATTGTTGCCGGCTATTTACAACACCAGCAAAAGGACTGTTTGTGGGTGGATGCACGTGAGCTCGTGAAGACCGATGCCAATTATCAGGCTGCTAATGTGATTTGGTCCTTAACCAGTAAAAATATCCAGGAAGAAATTGGACCTCAGCTCCAGCCGGGCAGGTCTATCATTACCCAAGGATTTATAGGCTCTACCATTTCGGGTAAAACCACGACGCTTGGGCGCGAAGGATCAGACTATACCGCCTCTATTTTTGCTCATTGCCTGCAAGCAGAAAAACTCATGGTGTGGAAAGATGTGCGCGGTATCCTCAATGCGGACCCTAGACTTCGCACCGATACCATTAAAATAGACCGTCTTTCCTATGAAGAAGCGGTAGAGATGACCTTCTACGGGGCTTCTGTGATTCACCCCAAAACCATCAAGCCGATTTTCAACAAGCAGATTCCACTTTTGGTCAAATGCTTCTTAGATGTGCACGAGGACGGCACCAGAATTTCTGAGGATGTAAACCCAGAGCCTATTACCTCGTATATCGTCAAAAAAAATCAAACCTTCATTCACATCAAGCCTAAGGACTTTTCCTTCATGGATGAGCGCCTGATGCAACAAATTTTTAACCATGTGTATAAATCTGGGTTAAAGGTAAACTTGGTTCAAACCACTGCCATCTCAATGATGTTATGTGTGGATGCGCCGGAAGCAATCATGGAAGAATTCAAAGCCCTCTTGCTCGATGACTTTGTTATCGAGACCGAAAGCGAACTCAAGCTGTTTACCATCATGAATTTCAACATTCGCGACCTGAAGCAAGCCCAGGATGCCCTCATGGTTCAGCAGAATGAGAATAAATTATACTTTGTGAAGCGGGAGAAATGAAATATCCCCTTCCTTCTATTTGATGACAAATTGGCAGAAGAGAGGTCTTTGGCGAAATAATTGAACCAAAGAGGCCTACAGGTAGGGAAAAAGCCATAATTGTCATCACTGATCATGACATATTCAATTAATAAACGTATTTTAACCCCTAATTGCAGGAAATAACTTATGAGACCTGACGAATTTAAAAAATATGCTACTGGTCATTTGGGTATCAACAGCTTATACCTACATGATTACTCAAATGCGGTAAACTCTCAGC
>JBCDIQ010000317.1:0-6961 GCA_039024295.1 Bacteroidota bacterium
AAAAAATACTAATTAAGATAATTAAAATTTTTGTAAAATTTAATTATTGCAATAATGGATATGAATATTCGCTTCCTTCTCAATGAGTAGTTTTTTGTGAAAGGTTCTACACCACGGACTCTTTCTGAAACCAATATCGAGCTAATTCCTATCCATTCAGGCAACAAAATCAAAGGTTTACACGATGTACAGTCAAAGGAAATGACAAAATGTATATGTTTAGGAGCAGAAAAAAATCAAGTCGAAACAGCCAAATTGTTTTTTGACTGATCCTTACTTTCCTGAAATGATACGCTACCGTTAAAAACTACTCCAAATGGCCTAAAATCGCGAACAAAGTCTCTTTCCACAAAAAGTTTAGAAAATGTCTCAAGCCCGATTAGTTTTTTTTATCGCTGCAATGTTATTGCTGTTTGTTGGTACTGGTTGTCAAAATGATCAGCCAGGCCCTTCCATGTCCCTAGAAGTTTCTGGATTTCCAGACAGTGTGAATGTGATCATGGAGCAGAACTGTGCCATCAGCGGTTGCCACGTAGGCGCAAATCCTCCATCAGACCTCAACTTGGAGTCATGGACACAAATGCATGATGGATCTGATTTTGGCACTGTGGCTATTCCTGGTTGGCCAGATTGGTCACATGTGTTCATGCATAGCAATACCTTCGAAGAACTTGGTGTACGTGCCCTGCCGCCAATGCCGTTTAATTCGGATGATCAACTGACCCGGCAGCAGGTCCGAACCCTTCGCAACTGGATCAATGATGGAGTACTGAGTGACAAAGGTGAATCCTATTGGGCGCACCGAAGGACAACCTCCGAAGGGAAAGGCTTCTTTCTGTGTGCAGGAAGTGACCTATTTGCAGTTACTGACCTGGAATCCAATCTGATCATGGATTATGTTTCCGTGGGCAATAACCCCGCCGCCAACGAGGCGCCTCACTTCATCGTTTCTTCTCCAGATAACCAATACGTGTATATTACTTTGCTTACAAGTGGGGATTCCGCAGCTGCCGGTTCAGCAGTGGTCGAAAAATACCGGACGGATAATTACCAGTTGGCAGGTCGCGTTTTTGTTGACCCCGATCCGGCGTTGATTCAGATGAACCAGGATGGAGACCGTATGGTGGTGACCCACTGGAACAGTGCCAAAGGTCTATCTAAACTCACATTGGTAGACACCCGCACCATGGAAGTCATTGCAGAAGCCACAGGTGATGGAACCTTCCTCTCAAGGCCCCATGGAATGGCTGCTACGCCTGATCTGAGCACGTTGTATGTAGTTGCCAATACAGGCAATTACTACAGTAAAATCACTATCCTGGATGATAGGTTTGATCCAGATGATGAAAAAATCCGTATTGATCCGTCTGTGCGCCGACTGAGTGAATCCGACCTATACAAGCCTTACCATTGCCTGCTAATCCCCGAAAAAAATATGTTTTTCGTTTCCTGTAATCATAAAGATATCAATGATGTACGGGTATTTGATACGCGAAATGACAGCCTGATTGCCATTATTAAGACAGGTGAATTACCCCGTTTGATGGACTACGACCCTCAAAGTAACCGGCTGTTTGTTGCCTGTGGAAACGAAGAGAATTTTGCTGAGCAAGGTTCCCTGAAAGGCTGTGTTTCAGTAATTGACGTTGCCTCCCTGACATTGGAAAAGAAAATCTTCCGGATTGGCCAGCGGCCCCACGGTATCAAGGTTGATCCTAAACGTAGACGCCTGTATGTCTCTACAGAAAACAACGGTGGGGAAGACCCCCCTCACCACTTCATTGAGGGCCAAGGAGCAGGTGTACCCGGAAAATACAATGTCATAGACCTCAACACCCTTGAGGTAATTGAAGATATGGAAACGGAGGTGCCAGTTTCGCCCAACCAATTGGTACTGATTCCTTAGCTTTTTTGAGGTATTTTCACAGCTAAAGCGGAGTATGAAACATTGGATAGGCCAAATCTGTGGATTGATGTGTTGTTTGTTGGTAATAACAGGCTGTTTCAACCTGCGTCCAGTGGAGCCTCCTGGAACGGGGAATTCTGACTGGGTAAGCCCCACAGATTACCCCATTCTGCTGGAAAACCTCCGAAACGCGCTTGCTCAGGGGAATACCCAGAACTACCTTCGGTGTTTCAACCAGGAAAACCTCCAGTTTCAACCTGCACCTTCCTTGCTGAATGACAATGAATCCATTTGGCGCAACTGGTCTTTACAAGATGAGCAGGCCTATTTCGACAACATGCTTGCCGACCTTGAAACCAGTTCTGGTAATTCACTCAGTCTTATTGAACAAGACCTGCAAGATGTGAGTGCAGACTCCCTGCGCTACGTAGGTGCTTATACCCTTAGGATCAACCACAAGGATACCGCCCTTACCCAAGAATTTACAGGGCGTATGCAGCTTGTCATGGAGCTGAACGAATTCAATGAATGGGCCATCCGTCGCTGGGTAGACATCGAGGTAAACGAAGATTCCAGCTGGAGTTTGTTGAAGCTGCGGTATGTGCAGTAGTTGACTTAGACATTAAAGGAACAATACCATGAGAGCCATTCTTCCAGTCTGTGGGCTAGTATTTTTCGCTATTCTCATTTGGGGATGCCAGAGAGATACTCCCTTTAATCCCACTATCGAGGTTCAAGATTTTCCAGATAGCGTTAACCAAATCATTCAGGCCAATTGCGCAACAAGGGGCTGCCATGCAGGCAGCGATCTAGGTTCTGATCTGGACCTGACTTCCTGGACAGCCATGCACCAAGGCTCCAATTTTGGAACGGTGATGATTCCGGGTTGGCCAGACTGGTCACATCTATTCATGCATAGCAATACCTATGAGGAGCTAGGCATTACTGCCCTGCCGGCTATGCCGTTTAATGCGGATGAATACCTCAGCCGTACGGAGGTGCTTACCCTTAGGAACTGGATCAATGCGGGTGGTCTCAGCAAGAAAGGAGATTCTTATTGGGCGTCTCGAAGGGCGGAGACTAATGGTAAGGCCTTCATTCTGTGTGCGGGCAGCGATTTGATGGCAGTGATCGATCTTCAGACTGAGTTGGTTATGGATTTTGTGGAAGTGGGGGGAGATCCGTTATTTCCAGAAGGGCCGCATTACATAGAAATTTCACCTGATAATCAGTTTTTATACCTGACTTTTATAACCAGCGGAGATTCCCTGACAAGGGGATCGGCTATTGTTGAAAAATATGGAACTGATAATTATGCCTTGGTAGGTAGGTGTCAAGTGGATAGTGATCCTGCACTAATCGTATTGAGTCAGTCTGGTAACCGTATGGTTATTTCGCACTACAATTCTCTTCCTGCAATGGCCAAATTGACCTTGATCAATACAGAAACCATGGAAATACTCCATGAGGCTGTTGGAGATGGGACATTTCTGGCAAGTCCGCATGGGATGGCCTCGACATTTGATTTCCGTACTCTGTATGTGGGAGCTGGAAGAGGAAATTATTACACCAAAGTTTCAATTGTGGAAGATAAATTTGATCAAGAGGATGAAAAGATAAGGATAGATCCCAGCGTTCGGCGGATCGGGGAAAATCCAGATTATGAACCTTACCATTGCTATTTATTAGAAGATCGAAAACTATTTTTTGTGACCTGCTCACTGACCAATGATGTACGAGTATTTAATACTGAAAATGACTCGTTATTAGCTGTCATTCCTGTAGGAGAAACCCCCAGGTTAATGGACTATGACCCTGTAAGCGGCAGGATGTTTATCGCTTGCGGCAATGAAGAAAACTTTGCCGAACAGGGTTCACTTAAGGGATGTGTGACTGTTTTAAATGTAGCTTCTCTGACAGTTGAAAAAAATATTTTCCGAATTGGCCAGAGACCTCATGGAATTCGGGTAGACCCCGAAAGGCGGCGTCTGTACGTTTCAACTGAAAATAATGGAGGCAAAGATCCTCCTCACCATTTTGTGCCAGGTCGTGGTACCCTTCAGCCAGGAAAATTTCATGTTATAGACCTCAATACCCTGGAGGTAATTCAGGAATTAGATACTGATTTGGCCTTTAGGCCTAATCAAATTGCCATTACCAAATAAGGCCGTTGAACTATTTCTGGGCCTATTTTGCCAAGAACCTGAATTGGCCTCTGCTGCTTCTTACTTTATCTTACAAGAACTTAACCCCTGGAAAAGGACCTGCCCTCTTAAGGGGGTATACGCTATTGCTTCAGTATAGAAACTGCTCCCAATCGTGTCCCGTTAAGGCCAATGGATGTTAGGTAATAAACTCCTTTTGCCAATCCAGTAAGGGAAATTTCTCCTGAGCCTTCCGCTAAAATCAGTTGTTCGCGTACCAATTGTCCAGCAGTATTGCGCAGGAATAAGCGGGAAAGAGGCACATTTTCTACATACACCACCTCTTTCGCAGGATTAGGATACACCCGGAAAGGGGTAGAAGCCAACTCTTGCACAGAAGTAGTCGTCCCTCCTGTGAGTTCGTCCTTTAGCCTCGCCAGGAATTGGGTGTTGGTGGCTTCAAAACCAAAATATCCCCTGGACGGCCTCGGGAAATTCACGCTAAACACATTTTGAGTGGAAGGCGAAATGGAATAAATGGCCAGAGAATCAGTTTGGTTCTGCTGAAACCCGATGAAATGGTACAGGTCCAGTCCAAAATCATAGGTGTGCAGATACCCCCACACATTTTTGTAATTCGGAATCGGGAAAAGCTGTGTGGGCACCCCTGTCAGGGAATCCAGTTGGTAAAAGTGCTGGTCTTGGTCGCTGACAAAATAATAGGCTTTCGAAGTCTCGCTGTATTCCAGCCCACGGGCAGGCTCGGGCAGGTTAACCGGAGGGGAAACATAAGTGGTCGAGTCATCTATGTCCACCCGAAAAAACCTTTTGTTTCCCTGAAAATCGGTTCCAATGAAGGCATATTGTTGTTGAGACTGGTTAAAAGTCGTCAAATAGGCATAAGGCCGATCAAAATTGGGAATGGGCATCACAGGCGTAACCATCCCCGTTGTCAGGCTGATTCGGTACAGGCTGTCCCCTTGCACAGGCAAGGCATACAATTCATCTTTCACGACCCCATACTCCAGTCCGTTAAAGGAAAATTGGTTAAAAATAGCGAGGTGCTGGTAATTGGACAGGGGCACTGTTTTCTGGGTCATGCTGTCCAGGTTCACAATTTTCAGGCTAAATCCATTGGAGAAAGTAGGAGAATCCGGGACCACGTACACATACCGCCTGCCAATCGGGTCAATGGTGATGAGGTAGGCAAAAATGGTCTGTCTGGGAAAGTCAGGGGTCAAGGAATCTCCCCCAATGATGCCGGAAGCCGGAGAAACCTGAAACAGGGTATCCAACTGGTTTTTGAGGAAGTAGCATTCCTGGGCCTGGGTAGTTCCGCCCAGTATGCAACACACGCTTAAGAAGAGGAGGATTCTTTTCATGAGAAGAAAGGGTAAAGAAGTTGAGGGTTAAGATGGATCGTGTGTTCGAGGAGAAAACTGGGAGAGGAGGGGATTTGTTCTGGGGACAAGTGGACTTAGGTTAGCCTAGCAGTTACCGAAATTGTTTATCAATGATTAGGCTACTCTTCTATTGAACCAACCTCCGAATTCTCACACCCAACTCCCCCTCAACCAAGTTAACCAAATACTGACAGGCATCACGAAAATTACCTACAGGGGGAGATCCTGCATCAACTTTGTGATAGGAAAATCCAGGGTTTGACCAATCTGCGGCTTCCAGTGTCCATCTGGTACCATCCAAGACAGCCCGGCTGGGAAGACTGCCCTGCAGGTTCCAAAAGAAACAATCTTCAAGGTTACGGAATGTTTCCTCCACTTGCTCAGTGGTGATAGGATGACTGAAACTGTCTAGCCGAGTTTCGAAGTGGTCAGCTTCAGCAGGAGCTATTGGATATGCCTTCAGGAGTTTTGCCCGGATGAAACTGGTATCTTTCCCAAGAATTAAGGTAACAGAGGCCAAAGTTCCGGTATAATCCCGGTGGTAAATGAACCTTGCCATGGCCAATCCTTCCTGCTCAAGGCCATAATCAGGTTCTTGCAGACCTGTTAGTCGTGCCCGATGCTGGTTGAGTTCCTCTTCCAAATTATGGGTGAAGGGAACGTGCCATTTAGGGTCGTAAGGTTGGGGTAGCCCTTTATGCATGGGGTAGAGTTGCTGCCCGTTTAGGACCATGAGGCTGTCGACGAATCTCAAATCTTCAAGGATTTGTTTCTCCTGCTGGATACCTGATGTGTTGTGTCCTTGTGGTTGACATCCGGAGAGAAGAACAGACAGCAAGGTAAAAATCAACATTCCTCGCATGGACATGTAGGTTTCTATGACTTTAGGGGACTTTGTTGGTGTTGTAAATTGAACCCAACCCTGTGCGTTCACCTATTCTTTTGGGTCCAGATGAATACGAAAGGAAGGGGTTAAATGTGATGTGAGGGCCTCACTTGATCGTTTTTACGTGAAAGCCATCCAGAATCTCAATCTCATCCACTACTACCTCCCCATCTATTTTTACGATAGTTACCTCAACTGTTGGATTTGAGTCCTTTAAATCGTCACTACTCACTTGCATTCTTGCGGCATCTCCTTCAACGAGACGTATTCGCCCAGATTTTATCGTATACCTGGGTGGGATTTTGCCACTTCTTAGTACCCCTATGTTGTAATAAACAGAATCACCTAGCTGGCTTGTTGTAGTGGGTACTGAAAAAAGCCTAACGTTCTCTGCACACGAACTGATATATTTTTCCCAAGCATTGTTTTCCATCGTAGAAAGGAGAAGATTTTCAGCTTCTAGGGCGAGGAGATAAGGATCGCTAATACCTGGGAGTGATTTATAATTAGGGCCTGCTGAACAACTAATAATCAATTGATTTTCAATTAATTGTGTTTAGTTTTTCTAGCAAATTTGGCTAAAAATGTGTATCTTTTGCAAGTAAGAGGACAAAAAGCTTGC
>JBCDIQ010000318.1:0-6947 GCA_039024295.1 Bacteroidota bacterium
AACGAATTGAAGCGATATCAAATTGATTACCTGATTGAAGAATTAACAAATGAAGGATTTTTGAACAGATGAAAGACAAACTGATTTTCAAAGGATTCATTGGTTCAGTCCAATTCCAGGCTGAGGATGAAGTGTTTTTTGGCCGGATTGAAGGAATTGCAGACTTGGTAACTTTTGAGGGCGAAAGTGTTCATGGGTTAAAAAAAGCGTTTGAAGAGGCTGTTGAAGATTACCTTGAGCTATGTGCTTCTATTGGTAAAGAACCCCACAAGTCTTTCAAGGGCAGTTTCAATGTGCGTATCAATCCAAGGTTACACCGAAAAGCCTTCGAAAAGGCCACTACTGAGGGCATTACACTTAACCAATTTATACAGAAAGCAATTGAAAAAGAGGTTACTTCGGGTTGAGTAAAATCGTGTGAATGAAAACAACCATCCTCTTTTACATAGCAACGCTACCTATGCTACTTACTGCTCAGTTGGAAGGAACGTATACCCACTGGGTCTTTGTTGGTGGGAGATCCATCGTGTTTTCAAAAGACGGTTTTTTTGAATTTCATAGCAGAGGGGTTGGCAAGGGGTCTTACGTTATTCATCAAGATACCCTAACTCTGCGATTCGGAAAGCACATGGAAGAAAGATTTATCAATTGTTCCTCCACCAATGTGGATTATGGCACCCCTGATATACTTGATGATTCAGTACGCTTTTTTGTTTCAGTACTAGATTGCGGTAGTTTAGATACTATTCCTTTTCCAGTCTTTGGGCTTATTGACCCCCAGAATGATAGCATCATTGCAGTAAAAGAGGTATATGCCAATGATGTTGGGAGGCTAGTCGTTTCAGCAAGGAAGGATAGTTTGATCCTTTTTATGAATGCGCCTGAATACTTCGTATCGAAAGTTCCCATTCAAATGAGACATCCCTCTTCCATTCATGTGGAGGCGAGACTCTTTCTTGAACCCTGGGGAGGCATTATTGAAGAGGGTACTATCTGGCGGTATAGAATTCTTGAAAAGAAGCGAAGGCATCTAAAACTAGAGACAGTGGATTATGAGGATAAGGTCACTCTTTTTTATGTCAAGGTCAAGGAGAAATGGAGTTTTGATCGTTGGCGCAGAAGGATGGAAAGGTATTTTCCTGAGTTGAAAAAGCATAAATAAAAACTGGAGCATTTATAATGCTAGCCCTAATCTCCCTCGTTTAGTAACCAACCTCCTATTCCCCATATGAAACCCCTCATTACCCTCCTCCTGTTCTTGCTCATTTCCCAAGCATTCGCCCAAAAGAATGAATCGGTCCGAACCACCCTGGAAAAGATCGTTGAACATGCAGAAATGGCTTCCCTGTACCGAGAGAAGGTAGACTGGGATACCCTGCGGCTACAAATTTTTGAACGAGCAGAGGAGGCGGATTCCATTTCTGATCTGGCTCCTGCATTGAAGTATATGCTGAAATCAATAGGGGATGATCATGGACGCATTTTTCATCAAAATAAGATCTTAGCCAATTACCGTGGAGCATCACCCCCTCACCATGTAAGCATTGAAAATGAAGTGTTCAACGACATTCAATGGACACAGGTGTACCCCTTTCATACGGAAATGTTGGAGGGGAAAATCGGATATATCCGAATCGTAGGGTTGCCCATGGGCGATAACCAGCAAATGGCGAAGGACATCCAGCAGGAGGTGTGTAAACTGGTGGAAGAGGGTGCTGAGAACTGGGTGATCGACCTGCGGTACAACGGAGGAGGCAATATGCACCCTATGGCCGAAGGCATTGCGGCTATCATAGGGGAGGGGCAAGTCGGAGGTGCCCAAGGATTGACAGAGGCAGAAAATGCCACCTGGCAGGTAACAGACGGCGACTTCTACTATGATGACTATTCTGTGGGATTGGAAAATGCCTGCACAGTTCAAGACACGCCCAAAATTGCGGTGCTAACCAGTGTGTATACCGCCAGTTCGGGAGAGGCTTTGGCAGTTATTTTCAAAGGAAAAGAACACAAAAGGTTTTTCGGACAAAAGACCCATGGCCTGATCACGGTAACTGACTGGCATGTGATTGATGACCTAACTGCTATGACCTTATCGGTAAGCTATTACCGAGACAGAAATGGGGTGGTATATAACCAGTACGTAGACGTAGATGAAGAATACCCCTTTTCCAAGCAGCCCCTTTCTGAATCAGATGCTTGCCTGGAGGCCGCACGAAAGTGGTTGATGGGGGAGTAGTTTAAAACCCCACCCTACCGTATCATTTTCTCAACTGTTTACCTTTTTCCTTCCTGACACACTGATAAGCAGAACCACTCATCATTTATCCCATGAAACACCTGCTTATCTCATTTCTTGTGCTTGCAATTGTTTGTATCTCCTGTAAAAAGGACGAAGAGGAATCCCCTAACATGGGGCTTTCTGTCCAGCCAGGGAGCCTGACCATGTCTATCACTTCAGGCGGAAATACCGAATCCTTCTCTGGAGAAGCCACATACAGAGGCTCCAGCGGATTCATTGACAACACCACCCGTCATATATTCGACCTCGAACTCAATAGAAAGGACGAAAAAGTGATCATCAACCTGATTTATGACAATACTACCACCTCTGGTGAGATTGAAACGGGTGCTCATGAATGTGGCCGATTAACGCCCATCAACTCTTCCAACTTTAATGGACGCATTGCCGAAACCTACATGGTCAATTCGGATACCTACAAATGGATCGATAACCCTGGAAGGGTGACCGTAGTGGAGGCCGATGACCCACAATTTACTGTTGAGTTTGATTTCACCATCATCAACGATGTGACCGGGAACTTTGACCGATTTCAGGGGAGTTTTGTATCGAAGGAGCGGTAGGGGAAAATGGTTTTGGGCGGCATCCGTGCAAAACTGCCATATCAAGTCGTGACTCTTTCACATAAGCATAGTGAAATGTGAATAGAATCTGAAATAACTATATTAGTTTGTGTTGTTGTTCCTGTAAAATGATGATTTTATGCTAAAGTTTTTGTGAGGAACGGTCTGGCGCACCCGGGGGTGCAAAGTGTTAATTAGCATGGACGTTGAACGTAGGTTAGGCACTTTCGTTTCATTTTCTATCTGTTAATATTTCTTTGAACCTATCAATATCAATCACCTTAACCATCGGGAAATCAATCTGTCTCAATACCTTAAAATCACCATCGTGACTTACAATATATGAAGCATTTCCCGATACAGCACAGTCTGCAAACTTATCGTCGTCGGGGTCATTGTCTATCAATTTCCATTTAAAATAATTGGTGACCAAGTTTACATTGGAGGATTTTTCTATGATTTGAAGTACCGTATTCGCTACTTCTCTTCCCATATGCTCGGTGATTACTTCTTCGTATTCTATCAAAATATCTGTGGTCACACACAATTCATATTCCTTTCTCAAAAAGGCTTCAAATATCCAGTAATACCTCGACTTTTTTGAAACTGATACCAGTAAAATGTTGGTATCCAATATTATTTTCAATGGACTTGTATTTATTTGGTTTACCGGTTATTTGCATATGGAGTTCTCAGATGGGTATTTAATAATCTGTCCATATCTTCATTAGTCCAGTTTTTCTCTTCCCATACGTTATTCGTCTGTTTTTCTAGTTTCTCCACTAAATAATTGACGATCAACTGTCTTATCTTAATAAGATCATCCTCTTCCAAATCTCTCGAAAAGAGTTGTAATAATTCTAGCTGTATATTTGATAGGGGCTGATTTATAGTTTTGGCCATTATCTTAGGAATTTACAGTTGGTCTTAAAATCATTGATTTCTTTATTTGACGCTTAATTACGTAATATACGAACTTATCCGGATAGATATTCTCTTGATAGTGTGACATTATTGGCAACCGAATATTGATTTTTTAAGGTACGCTGACAAATTCTGCGGGCGAAACAGTCGCTGTCATGTCGAGCTTGTCGAGACATCTAACAAGTCATTGAAAATCAATTTTTATATCTTGTTGGATTCCTAAAACTTGATCCAGGTGGCACGTTGATTAAGAGAATTTGCAAAAATTTTCAAAGTACTTCTCTTAAAAAGCTGATCAACATATCGGTATCCAGCAGAAAGCTCATTTCAATCTAGGCTAATTTCTTTGTCAGATATGGTTCTGCTCCTGTAAATCTCTTCCTCAATTTCATTACCTACGTCACTCCAAGACCCTCTTAGCTCATCAAAGAGTAGCTTCTTATCAGCCCTTGACTTTTTTAATCCATTCTTGATACTTTCGGACAAAGCTGCCAAAAGCTCCAGCTTCATCTCTACGCTTAGAAGTTCGACTAACCTCAAGTACCTGGAAATTAATGCGTTTTCCATTTTGCTTAAATTTCTAACTAAGATAAATGTATAGTGTCAAGTTTCACTAAAAGTGTACCAGTAAATTTCATGAAAAGTGTACCAGTTTGTAGGGGTTAATTGGCCTGTAAAAGGGCCATTATGTACAGACTGGATATGTATCATACCATCAAAACTTTATTGGGTCAAGGCTACTCCCAGCGAAAGATAGCTCGGGAGTTGTGCCTGCATCGCAAGACGGTTAAGCGTATTATAGATCGTCTTGAGAGTGGGGAAGGCCCTGGTCATTACGCGCGCAACCTGAAGCTATCGGATTTTGAGGACACGATTCGGGCGTGGTCTGGGAAGTTGAGCGGGGTACTGATTCATCAGCGTTTGGTCGAGGAGCACGGCCTTGAGGTATCCTACACCACAGTGAGTCGGTACTTGCGCCGGCTGGCTGAGTCTTCTCAGGAGAGCTTTGCGCCGCTGGTTTGTGGTCCTGGCGAAGAGGCGCAGGTTGACTTCGGTGATGCCGGGCGCTTTAAGCTGGAGGATGGAGGAAGTTGTCGGGTGTGGGTCTTTGTGATAACCCTTTCCCACAGCCGCTACAGCTATGAAGAGGTGGTGCGCGACCAGCGCGTGGCGACCTTTATTCGATGCCATCGCAACGCCTTTGAATACTTTGGCGGAGTACCTGCCCGGGTAAAGCTGGACAACCTCAAGGCTGGGGTGATAGCTCCGAGTTTTTATGAACCGGTATTGCAGCAGCAGTACGCCGAGTTCTTGGCTCACTACGGCTGTGCAGCTACGCCCTGCCGGGTAGGTAAGCCTGAGCACAAAGGCAAGGTCGAAAGCGGGGTAAAGTATGTGAAGAACAATTTCTTTCGCGGACTCCGCCAACAAGATCGATCCTGGGAAGGGTTGCAGCAAAAGCTTTCACTGTGGACTGAGAAGACCAACAGCCGCAAGCACGGCACCACACGCAAGATCGTTTGTGAGGCTTTTGAGACCTCGGAAAAGCCCGCTCTGTTACCCTTACCATTGAAGCGCTACGACTTGATCCGCTGGGAGCAGCGAAAGGTCAACCGCTACGGTCACATCAGCTTTGATTGCAGCTACTACTCGGTGCCGCATAACCTGGTGGGCCAGCACGTCATTGCACAAAGCAACGGTTCGATCTTACGGATTTTGGCAAACAATCAGGAAGTGGCCTTACACAAGGTTGCTTCAAAGCCCGGTACTTACCTCACCCGACAGGAACACCTTCCGGTTTACAAGCAGCAGCAAGGCATTGAGCATTTTCGGGAAAAACTCGCCCAGATCGGGCCACAGACCCTCGCCCTGCTCGAAGCCCTTTTTACCCACGATCCCACCCACTGGAAAGAAAAGGCACGCGGCATCTACTCACTGAGAAAACAGCACGAACATGCCATCATTGACAAAGCCTGCTCGCTAGCCCTGGACTATCAGCTCTATTCCTACCGATCGGTCAAGGATATATGCGCCCGGTTGGCACATCCCCCCGACACCGAAGCTCACCACGAAATCGCAACTTCTCAACAAGGCTTTCATCACGATTTGGCCACTTATGACCAGCTCTGATTATGACCAGCTCTGAGGACTACCGCTAATTCTTTTTCTTTTCACCCGTAAAAATAAACCCATTATGACAACTACCCATCAGGCACTCGACGAAAAATTGCGCTACCTCCGCATGAGTGCCATCCAGCAGTCACTCCAAGCCCGCAACCAGTATGCCCTCGAACAACGGCTTTCCTACATCGAATTTTTTGAACTCTTAATCGAAGACGAATGTGTCCGAAGAAAGGCAAAAGCCTACCAGCAGCGCCTCTCCAAGTCCAAACTCAATTCCACAAAAACCCTCGAACACTATGACTTCGCCTTCCAGCCTGAGATCGACAAAAAGCGCATCCTTGACCTGGTCGCAGGACGATACATCGAGCAGTTTCAAAACATCATCCTCATGGGAAAACCCGGAACGGGTAAAACCCATCTGGCTAACGCCTTCGGACTAGAAGCACTCAAGCAGGGCCGATCGGTCATATTTACCCATGTCAACTCACTGCTTGACCGCCTCCAACAAAGCCGAATCGACGGATCACACCACCGCATCATGAGCCAGATCAACAACGTTGACCTGCTCATCCTAGACGAACTTGGATTTAGAAAAATGCCGGCTCAATCCCTCGATGATTTCTTTGAACTCATACGTGCACGATACGAACAAAAGGCAACCATCTTCACTTCAAACCGAAGCTTCGAACATTGGGGAGAAATATTTGGTGACAAAATCTTGGCAGGGGCCATCATCGACCGGATCGTACACCATGCGCACATCATCAAAATTAACGGCCAATCATACCGGATAAAAGACTTCAACATCACCAAAAATAACTAACTTCAAACCCCTTGAACACTGGTACACTTTTCGCGCAAATAACCGGTACACTTTGCATGACATTTAACACTCAAGGGAGTCGGATTTCTATCGTAGGGGATGGGGAGTACGATGGCTGTGATTGGCAAAAGGACATCGTTGAATTAGGCTGGCACTATGTCCTGAGAACAGGAGCCAATCAATTGGTTCAAACCGAAGTTGGGGAGCAGGTTAG
>JBCDIQ010000319.1:0-6922 GCA_039024295.1 Bacteroidota bacterium
ATACCCCCTTGTTATATCTGTGGGACTTTGGGGATAACACCACCTCATTGCAGCGTAGTCCCACAAAGCTTTATCCGAATAGTGGTACATATCCTGTTAGCCTTGTGATAGAGGACACCATTGGATGTCGGGATACCCTGATTAGACCAAGTTACATTACCATTGCAGATCCGGACGTAAGCATAGCTGCGGACACCACTCAGGCCACATGCCCTCCATTGCTGGTGAGGTTTACCGCCACGCCTAATTCTCCTCATCCTTTCAATGCCTGGAATTGGGACTTTGGCAATAATAATTCCTCTGCAGTCCAAAACCCTTCCAACCTTTACACAGTACCGGGAAAATATGGGGTAAGTTTAATTGCAACTGCAGCAAGTGGATGTGCAGACACTGTCTTGCTGCCAGATTCCATTATTCTGGGGGGGCCATTTGGCTCTTTCTCCTTTGCTCCCCAATCTGGTTGTGAAGGCCAACAGATCGCCTTTACCACTACCACTACAAGAAATACCGCCAGTATTGCCATTGACGCAAACGATGGGAACATTGTCCCGGGGACTATAGGGTTACCCGTCCTTCATACCTATCAAGATTCGGGGGTATACATCCCTACCATGATCTTGAGAGACTCTTTGGGATGTACGGTTTCAATCCCTTCTACAAGTGGGATCACCATTTTCCCCACTCCCAACGTCAATTTCAGCAGTCCTGACACAGCCCTATGTGACAGTGGGGTAGTTCGGTTTTTTGATCAATCAACTTCCAGTACAATTCTTAACAATTGGCAGTGGGACTTTGGGGATGGCGGTTCCGGAACTGGCCAGACTCCGACCCATAATTATCGGGACACAGGAAGTTTTCCTGTCCAGTTGATCGTAACGAGCATACATGGATGTGTAGATTCCCTTGAGAAGCCTGCATTCGTTAATGTACGACAGTCTCCCATACCAGTAATTGGGCTTTCGGATACGGCTGGGTGTCCTCCCTTTAACTTACTGACATCTGACCTCTCCCCTAGCTCAAATGCTCCTATTGCGCGGTGGGTGTGGGACTTTGGGGTTCCCGGGGGGCGATCTGTCCAACAAAATGCAGATTACACCTACACTTCCCCTGGCGTATACCCGGTAACCCTTACCATTCGAGACCAATTTAATTGTGAAGGAACCACAGATACCACCGTTCAGGTATGGACGCCCCCAGCTGCCGATTTCATCGTGGATGGAGACAGTTTTGGATGTGCACCGGTTACCCTGCAGTTTCTTGACAGAAGCGGCACAGTAGTGGATTGGAATTGGGAATTTGGAGATGGCGGAAGAGCCATCGAACAAAATCCAACTCACACCTATAAGTCTGATGGAACCTATTCCGTTACCCTGCAAGTCACTGACTCCAACGGTTGTGTCACCCAGGTAAATAAGCCCAACTATATACAGCTCGACCATCCGATTGCAGATTTTACAGCAGATCCGCTTACAGGATGCCCAGGTCTCCAGGTTACCTTCCTTGATCAATCGCAGAGCGACACCAGCCTGGTCAGCTGGCTGTGGGATTTTGGTGATTCAAACCAGGGAACGGGGACGCCAACCCAGCACATTTATAATAATTCGGGAAAATTTGATGTGAGCCTGAAGGTAACAGATTTTTTTGGGTGCCAGGACTCCATCACCAAACCTGAACTAATTGATATCCTGCTCAGCTTACAGCCTACGCCTCCTGCTATAACACGTGTTACGGTTACCAGTGATTCTGAAGTTGTGTTAGATTATGAACGATATAACAATGACCTGGATGATTTTGCCTACTACGTCATTGAACGGGCCACTGGCGGTGGGAACTTTATCCCACTTGATAGCATTGAAAATATAAGGCAAGTTAGGTACCGGGACCAAGGGCTGGATACCAGAAATAACGTTTACTGCTATCGTTTGCGGGTGGTGAATTATTGTGAGTTTGCCTCAGATCCGCTTGCCTCTGAACCACATTGTAGCATTCAGCTCACCACGACTGCACAGACCGATCAAATCCAGCTTAATTGGACGCCATATATAGGTTGGCCATCAGTAGCTGAATATCGTATCTATCGGGTGTTAAATTACAACATGAGCTCTGCCCAACAGATAGCTGTTGTGCCTGGAACCGTGACTAGCTTTCTGGATACAGATATGTTTTGTTATGATCCAGTAACTTATCGAATTGAGGCAATTCACCCTTCAGATGCCCTTAATTCTTTGAGTAACATCGACCGGGAGACGCCCATTCACTTCCCCTCTCCTTTTCCTATGCACATGGTCAGGGCAACAGTTGTGAATGATCAATTTGTACAGCTAAATTGGTCTATCCCACAGACCATCAATCCTAGTAAGATTCGAATTGAAAAACGGGACGGTAATGTGTTCCGACCTTTAGTCGAATTTCCATTTGATTCCCCCCCTCTAAGTTATGATGATTTAGAAACCAATGTAGACAATCAGCCTTACGAATATCGTGCTTTTGTGGTAGATAGCTGCGGAGACCTGAATCCAGTGGGGCGTACCGCACGTAGCATATGGCTTACAGGAGAGCGAACCAACGGTCGTATTTTTCTTCGTTGGACCCCTTACAAGGAGTGGGAAGAAGGCGTTTCCTTTTACCAATTGGAGGTATTCAATGAAGCCTCCGGCAATTTTGAGTTCCTGGATAATGTTACCCCGGAGGACAGCCTATACGAAGATACCCAGACAGATTTCCCTCAGGGAAGCTATTGCTATCGCGTAACAGCCTTTGAAGAAGCAGGCACTGATACTTTTAGCCTTTCAAATGAAACCTGTGTCATCATTGATCCTGAAATATATACCCCCAATGCATTTACGCCTAATGGAGATTTGGTCAATGACATCTTTGAAATAAAAGGGGTATTTTTTGACAACTTTCACCTGCAGATATGGAGCCGATGGGGGCTAAAAATTTATGAGAGTCGTAATATGGCTGAAGGCTGGAATGGAAAAGTTAACGGCACTGCTGATGCTCCAGAAGGGGTATATGTGTTCATCGCTACGGGCACGGGCTTCAATGGAGATCCCGTTCGAAAAGTGGGAACCATCACTTTGATCAGATAGGCTATCATGTTTTAAGAATTAAAAAAGGGAAACAGCGTGCTGTTTCCCTTTTTCGATGATATAAACAGATGTTGGTTACTGAACCATCAGCTTCTGGCTAAGCTGATGTGAACCTTTTTCAAAGGAGATGAGCACCATATACAGTCCAGACGACAAGTCTTGGGTATTTACTTCGAAAGCGTGATTGCCTTGTAACAATTGCCCCTCATAAATACATGCAACCTCTTTTCCCATCTGATCTACCAAACGAATCTCGGCAGAGATTGTCCGTGGAAGGTCAAACTGAAGGAAGGTATTTTGCTCAGCTGGATTAGGAAACAATTCAAGCCCTAAACGACTTGCAGACAATTCATTTTCAATGGACATCGCCCCATCAATAATGCGGAAGCCTGTACGGTAGTTCTGGGTCAAGAAGGGCTCTATCAAAGGCAAAAAAGCCGGAGGTACGCCTTGCAGGCTATCACAGGTCATGGTCATCGGATTAAATGTACCTGGATCAATGGACACAATTACGGTTAAGGTGTCATCCGGAATACTACCTAAAGGAGTCCCACTCAAGGTTACACAACCCCTGTTGATTACCCCAGGGGTGTGATCAATTTCCCACACACAGTTGGGGACATCACACTCGAACGTCATACCATCAGGCAGGTTGGGAATAGAATCAAGGGTAAAACTGCAAAAGTCAGCGTTGATCATGGCAAGTCCCAGATCCACCATGGTATCTTGTGGAAAAACCAGGTTGATTACCTGGTTGTAGGGAGACCCTACTTCCCCGTCTATCAGGGTGTCAGGGTAAATACCGGGAGATGTAGAAACACTAGGATCTGGGGTACACTGTGCGGTAGCAGTGACTTGCAACCCTATAATCAGCACAAACAACAAAAGTAAATTGGTGATTTTCATAGATGTTTAGTTAGCTTTGGGAACTTAAACGTTGTACAGAGTATTATATTTTGAAGAACGGAAGGAAGCACAAGAACGTTATTTTCAGGTAGATAAAACTTGAATCTCTTTCTCTTGTGGAAATATGACTTCAAGAACCAACATAGTTATCAATGGTTATATACCTAGGATGACGACTTAGTGCCTGTATTTGCATAAAACTTTGGGAAAATGGGCATTTTTTTTTGAAATGACCGTGTAAAAGTAAAAAGTTAATTCATGAATAAACCGTTGATCGGCGAGGAAGCTCCAGACTTTGAACTACTCAACCATAAAGGAGAGGCCGTCAAGCTATCTGATTACCGTAACAAACGAGCAGTAGTCTTGTATTTCTACCCCAAGGATGAAACCCCAGGTTGCATCAAGGAAGCTTGTGGATTTCGGGATCAGTATGAAGCCTTTACCGAGGCTGGCGCAGAAGTCATTGGCGTGAGTGGGGACTCTGTTGAGTCGCATAACCTGTTTCAGCTAAGCAGGATGCTCCCATTTCAATTACTGAGTGACCCCAAAAACCGAGTCAGGAAAGTGTATGGGGTTTCAGGCTCATTTTTGGGGCTGGTACCGGGCAGGGAGACATTTGTGATTGATAAAAAAGGGATGGTAAAAATGCGGTTTGCCTCTCAGTTTCAGGTAGAATCTCACATCGAAGAGGCCCTGAAGGTGGTGAAAGAACTCGCCAACCCACCAGCTGCCAGCTAATTCCTAGCCATATTGTACCCCCATTTGCCGAAGGATTTCGTCCATTGTGGCCATGACATCTAAGCTAAATTGGTGTGTCATCAACGGGCTTTCCAACAGCCCCTTAGCCAGGCAGTTTTGGGCCTCCTCAATTTGATGGTTCATGCCATTTGCAGGCTCGTCAAACGTAATGTCTCGGTCGTGAATTTCTCGACGGTAAATGCTTAAGCTCCCCGGACGCTGTAGCAAACGGTTGATTTTCAATATTCCTCCTGTCCCAAATAACTCTGCTTCAATATTTGAATTGGCCACAAAATTGGAGAAGAGCTGAGCCATACATCCATTTTCGTACTTTAGGTTAACCATACAACTCTCGTCTACCCCAGTAGGAGCCAAATGCCCCATGGCCTGGATTTCAATAGGTTTGCCAAATAGTAAATGGGCAAAGAAGACCGGATACACCCCAATATCTAGCAGGGAACCTCCTCCTAATTTTTTATTGAATAACCGACTGTCCTCGTTGTATGCTGTTCGAAAGCCAAAGTCTGCCCTCAGAAATTTCACCTCTCCAATTTCTCCTGAATTCACCCATTCGAGCAGTTTATGGGTCTTGGGGTGAAACCGTGTCCACATGCCTTCCATCAAAAACACCTGGTTTCCCTGTGCAATTTCAACCATCTGCTTTACCTCAGCTGTATTCATGGCAAAAGGCTTTTCACACAACACCGCTTTTCCCGCTTCCAACGCCATCACGGTATGCTCCATATGAAAGGGATGAGGAGTAGCGATGTACACTGCCTGAACTTCCGGGTCATTTACCAGGGCTTTATAGTTTCCATAGGCTCTGTCAGCTCCCCATTCCTTGGCAATGGCAGCCGCCTTTTCATCATTTCGGGAGCCAACTGCATAGAGGTTTGCATCCGGAACTACTTGCATGCCTAATGCGAACTTCCGGGCAATCTTTCCGAGTCCAATTATGCCCCAGTTGAAGGTAGGTTTAGTGTTCATTAAATATCCGTATTGGGTCAGAGGTGTTAGGTGGGAGGAAGTTTCCGGTTTTCGGTTGAAGAAAATAAGGCTTTCTACTTAACTCAACTGAGAACCCAGTTTATCTTCCACAAATACCTTTATATGGGCAATACAGGCAGTCTTCTTCTCTGCTGGTTTGTTCATAATCACCCTCATACATCTCCACCAGTAATTCTCCAAGGCTCTGTTCAAACGTTTCGAGGGCATCATCACTGAAGGGGGCACCCTGATAAAGGTACTGGACCCCACCTGAAAGCCCCCGAACCACATAAAAGCCTACCGTCACTCGGCTGGTGGGATATTTTTTGTGAAATAACCAGGCATACAAATGCCCCTGAAATCCCTCCTTCCATCCATCCTTTTTCTTTTCCCCATTGACCCGCTTAAAACTATCAGCTAACTGATACTTGGAGGGAATAGCTACTCTGCCTGTTTTATAGTCCAGAATTCTCATGGCCTCCAATGCTGGCTGGTAATCAACCCTGTCAAATGTACCATTTAGCACAAAAGGGTAGCCCTCAACCTCCAATACCTGCTCAAATAACCGATCAGCTTCCACATGCTCAACGGTAAATGGCGCCTCTTTTTCATCTCCCTCCAATATCTTGATGCACAAAGATTCGATCACTTCGCGAAAAAGGTAATTCATCCCGGTTAATCGCTCTCCCCATCCAATTTTTGCGTTTTCAAATGCTGCATAAATAGCTTTGGGAAGTTTTGCCTGCATTGCGTGGATGTCCCTGGGCTGTACACGCTTTCCCTCAAAAGGCTGATACAAGATTTCTAAGGTATTATGTAACACACTTCCAAAAGTCCCTCCTTCCATTTGCTCTTCCAACTGCTGAGGCTCAGGAAGTTCAGCCAGATACTGGAAATAAAACCGAAGTGGGCATGTCAAATAGGTGGTGATGGCAGTGGCTGAAAGGTACCTGATCCCCTTTTTGAAAAATTTCTGTTCAAATTTTGTTTGAACTTCCTTTGAGGAAGGAATGAAAATAGCAGGGATTTCCTGAAAAGGAGCTGGCGGTGCCACTGAGTTTTCTTGAATACTTATTCCAGGTAAGTATTCAAGAAAACTCAGTGGCACCGCCAGCTCCTTTTCAGGAAATCCCTGCTATTTTCATTCCTTCCTCAAAGGAAGTTCAAACAAAATTTGAACAGAAATTTTTCAAAAAGGG
>JBCDIQ010000320.1:0-6917 GCA_039024295.1 Bacteroidota bacterium
CCGGATGCGAGCCAAAAACTACGAGTCCCTTGGGTACTCCTATTCCAAGATCAATGACTACGGGAAAGCGATTGAGAATTATAAGAAGTACCAGTTTTTGAGCAATAAACTAGGGGATACACAAGGGGAAGCAGCCTCGTTCAACGCCATTGGGCAGGCCTATTTTGCAAAAGGAGACTACAACAATGCCCTGAAGAATTTCAAGAAAGCCCTTACGCTGGTTAAAAGTATCGGAGACCGGGAAGCTCAGGCCCAACTTGAAAGAAACATTGCTATTTGTGAGGCAAAAATAGGAGGGGGTACTGCCAGAACAGAGCTACAGGATGCCCAGACAGAAGCACTCGTTTTCCAGGAGAGATATGAAGTGGTTCGTGACAGCCTACTGGAAGCGCGGCAGATGGTGATGGAAGCCCAAGCTGAGCTGGAGGATAAGGAGGCTGAAATTCAGCAGAAAGAGGAGGTAATCACCACACTAGAAGAAGCCCAAACAGTATTGGCCAGAGAAAAAGAAGTGCTGGCAATGGAGAAAGAAATACAGGATAAACTTATCCTGTATGCGGGTACAGGAGGAGCGATAGCCATTCTTTTGCTTCTCATCATTGCAGCCCTTGCGGTAAGCAGAAGTCGAATCAAGACCAAAGCAAACCGGGAACTTTCCCAGGAAAAGAAAAAGTCAGACGATCTGTTGAGGAATATCCTACCCGAACCGATTGCTGAAGAACTCAAGAGGAATCAGGCAAAGGAAGCCCGGCAGCAGAAACAAAAGAAAAAAGGGCAGAAGGCGGCCAAACAAGCCAAAGCCCTTCCGCTGGTACGTCCTATTCCCTACCAACAGGTGTCAGTAATGTTCACGGATTTTAAAGGCTTTACCACGGTCGCTGCGCGTACAGCACCTGAAGTGTTGATCCAAGAACTTAACGAGTGTTTCAATGAATTTGATGAAATTATTGAACGCCATAACCTGGAAAAGATCAAAACCATTGGCGATGCCTACATGTGCGCAGGAGGCATTCCCAAGCCTAACCGCACCAATGCGCTAGATACCATAGCAGCTGCGATGGAGATGCAGGAGTTTATGAGGAGGTGGAAGGCTGAACGGGAAAAAAATAACCAGTCTACCTGGGAGCTGCGGATCGGCATTCATACGGGCAAAGTAATCGCCGGGGTAATTGGAAAGAAAAAATTTGCCTACGACATCTGGGGGGATACTGTGAATATCGCCAGCCGGCTGGAGTCTGCCAGTGAGCCCTGGAAGATCAATATCTCAAAGGTCACCTATGACCTGGTGAAACAGCAGTATGAATGTAGCCCCCGGGGACCTCTCCCGATCAAAAACAGGGGGACAGTAGACATGTTTTTTGTTGAAAGGAAGTTATAGCGGGGGTTTGTTGCCCCTGATATTGTGCTACCTTTGTGGTAAGGCACTATAGCTCATGAGAAAGACCTTTTTTACTCCTGGCCCGGCACAAATGTATCCTGGCTTGCAGGACCATGTCCAGCAAGCTTTTGAGGACTACATTCCTTCCATTTCCCACCGGAGTAAACAGTTTGAGCACATCCATCGTCATACTGTAGAAGCACTGCGTGCAGTCATGGGGTTTCCGCTGGATTTCCAGGTATTTTTCCATAGTTCTGCTACCGAGATTTGGGAAAGGCTGCTACAAAACTGCGTATTCCTTGAGAGCTTCCATTTTGTAAACGGTGCCTTTTCCGAACGTTTTTTTGACATCGCTTGCCAGTTAAACTTGGGACCCTACAAGCAGGAAGTTTCCTGGGGGGAAGGGTTCAACTTTTTAAATGAAGAAGTTCCTGCTACGGTGGAGATGCTCAACTTTACCCACAATGAAACCAGTACTGGCGTTATGACCCCCGTCGAGTCTGTGTATTCATTCAAAGACTCTCACCCTGATGCAATCATAACCCTGGACACCGTATCCTCAGCTCCCTATGTGCAAGTCGATTGGGGAAAGGTGGATGCCGTTTATTTTTCTGTCCAGAAGTGCTTTGGACTGCCTGCAGGCCTGGGGGTTCTCATCCTGAGTAGCCGGGCTATCCAGCGCTCCAACATCATTGCAGATAGTGGCACCTCTACCGGGTCGTATCATAGTTTTCAGGCTCAGGAAGCAAAAGCATTAAAGCATCAGACCCCAGAAACCCCCAATGTGTTGGGCATATACCTGCTTGGGAAGGTATGCGAAGACCTTGCAGAAGGAGGAATCGGGCGCCTGCGCTGGGACACCAATGGCAAAGCAGCATTGATGTACGATTTTTTCGAAAAGCATGATCGCTTCGAACCATTTGTACAAGATCGCAGTGTCCGCTCCAGAACGGTGCTGGTGATGGATGTAGCTGAAGGTTCCCACGGCCTCCTTAGCTATTTGGGAGAAAAAGGATTAATATTAGGAGACGGCTATGGTAAAATGAAAGGTCAGCAAATTCGCATTGCCAACTTCCCGGCTATCAGCATGGAGCAAGTGGAGGAATTGCTGGCTGCCATTCAGGCCTTCGATAAAGGATAAGGTGCATCCTTTTTGATGGGTTCGAAGTCTGTTAGGTACTGACAGGCTTTTCTGGCCACATTTCCTGTTCTGTCTTTCTCCGACCCCTGTTCTATGTTCGATCTGGATAAATGGGAGGAAATTTACCTCGCAATCAAAAAAAATAAACTCCGAACAGCACTGACTGCTTTTGGGATGTTCTGGGGAATCTTCCTGTTAATTGTGATGCTAGGGGCCAGTAGCGGGTTAGAAAACGGTGCTTCCTCACAGTTTGACGTTGCCCGGAATGCCCTCTTTGTTTGGACACGCCGTACTTCTATCCCTTACCAAGGGTACCAGCCAGGGCGAAGTGTTGAACTGGTCAATGAAGACAGGGAACTGATTCTTTCCCATGTTCCGGGGGTACAGGTGGTTACTCCCCGGCTGCGGGTGGATAACGCTTCTCTTGCGACCTACAAAAATAAACAAGCTACCTTTTCCACTTATGGAGATAGGCCGGACATCCTTAAGGTGAAGCCCATGCCTATCCGGTCTGGCAGGTTTTTGAATGAGGAAGACCTGGAAGATCGGAGAAAAGTTATAGCCATAGGTGAGCGGGTACGGGACCTGCTGTTTGAGCCGGGAGAAGAGCCTTTGGGAAAATACATTCAACTGGGGGAAGTGTACTTTCAGGTGGTAGGGGTATTTGGGACCAATTCTACCAACGATGATGCTATTGACGATGTGCAGAGCATTTACATGCCCATCTCAACCATGCAGGCTACCTACAACATTGCGGATCGTATTGGTTGGTTTGCCATGCTGCCAAAAGATGGTGTGCCAGCTGCTCAGGTAGAGGAACAGGTAAAACAGCTTTTAGGTCGAAAGTACCATGTGAGTCCGGAAGATCGGCGGGCTTTTGGCTCTGCCAACGTAGAAGAGCAGTTCGCCGATATTCAGAATATATTGATAGGTATTCGTGGGTTCAGTTGGCTGGTGGCGATAGGAACCATCATTTCTGGAATTGTAGGAGTAGCCAATATTATGGCAATTACCGTTAAGGAGCGCACCAGGGAGTTTGGCATCCGAAAGTCGCTGGGGGCCACGCCCATTTCCATCATCAGCATGATAACCCAGGAGGCAGTAGTTCTAAGTGCAGTTTCGGGCTATATTGGGCTGCTGCTGGGGGTACTGTTCATTGAGGGGATCAACGGATTGATGTCCCAGCTAGGGGCACGTAATCCCTATTTTGCCAACCCGGAAGTTGACTTTGAGACGGCTATTTGGGCCATCGGTCTACTGTTGGTTTCCGGAATAATCGCAGGATTGATCCCAGGTATACGCGCCGCCAGTATTGACCCCGTACTTGCCCTGAGAGATGAATAGGACCAATTAATGAATGGCTGCCAACAGGCTTTGTGCCTGTTCTTTTTTGAATGTTCCCTCAGGTCCGTTCGCAATCGCCTCCAGTAGAGGAGCAGCTTCCATGGAATTGCCAGATTTCATTTGAGCAAGGGCTGCATACCATTTTGCCTCTGCTTCAAAAGGTTGGCCGGAGGGATTAAGCACCTTGTCAAAATCGTCCAGAGCAGACTGCGGGTCATTTACCGAAAGCCTACAGACCCCCCGATAAAAAGTAAGGGTTTGCCCCACAGAATCATGTTGCTCAATGAAATGAAGGGCTTCAAGTGCAGATTTATACTCCTGCTTATGGTAAGCCCTGAAAAATTCGGAACGAAGGCTATCCGCGTCCATGGATTGGGCAGAAACGTCGGCTGGGAAGGGCTCGAAGTTTTCCTCGAATAGCACAGCATGAGAAACCTTGGATACTGAGGCAGATGCTTTAGCAGGATCGATGTCCTGACAGGAATAACACAGACCCGATACGACAACAAGTATCGCAAACAGAAAGGAAGATGACTTAACATTCATGGGAAAAAGAAATTTTCACGTCTGTACCTAATCCTTCTAAAGATACGAGGTTTAGGCAGGCAATAAAAATCCCTGGAGGAATGCCTCCAGGGAACCAATTTTTATAGAAAATTATACGCTTATTTCTCTGTCGAAGATTCGAAGCCGCCGGACTTATGAACGATTGTGCCCCCAAGGGTAGCGCGCGTTTCTACCGAAGCCGGTTCCCCGTAGTAGGTAAGCTTTCCTCCCGTACTGACATAAGCTTGTAGCTCCTTGAGCGGTTTCAACATCATGATGCCGCCGGTGGTAACTTTTACCTGAGCCATATTCACCAGTAAATTAGGAGCCTGAAAGTATCCGCCCGTATTGGCCTCGCCAATGATTTCCAGAACTTTTCCTTCCAGTTCGATTCTTCCGCCTTCAGTAGATTTTGCTTCTAGCTTTTCTGCTGCCAGTAAGGCAGAAATTTTTCCCCCTATCTCCGCATCCAAACTCACTTTATCAGCCGTAAGCTTTTCCATGGTCATGACATGGGCACCTGAGGAAGCCACGATGCCGTTCAGTTCTACGTAGCTGACCTTAACAATGATGTTTGCCTTGCTGTAAATACCGGGCTTGGTTCGTATCCGAAGGGTGGAACCCGATACATCTGTGAGTACTTTTCCTGGTGAAACATTTGTCGTCTCAATTCTGAGAGAATTTTCTTCTCCCGGTGCCAATTCGACTTGGATTTTGCCTGTTACCACAACCCTGTCGAAATCGTCTATTGAGCGTTCTTGCCATTCCTGGGCATCAATTTCTGACCCGCCGGCAAACACCACCATACATACAATTAATTTCAGTGCTTTCATGTGCTTGTTGTGTTTGTTATAAGAACGGAAAATATGTCCATAGGTCACATCGAAGCTAACTGGGCGAGAGATTATCCCTCCTGAAGGTGGAAAAAAGTTCTATGAGCAGGGAGGAGAAACCGTTTTTGTGCGGAATTTACCACAAATTTTTAAGGTGCAAGGCGTTCGATTTTCCACATCTCTCCTTCCAGGGAATACAAAATACGGTCATGTAAGCGACTAGGACGGCCTTGCCAAAATTCCATGCGATGGGGCTTGAGCCGCCAGCCCCCCCAGTATTCCGGCCGGGGGATGGTTTCCATTTCTTTGAACTCTTCAGAATAATGGGCAACAATCCGTTCTAGTTCTTCCCGGCTGTGCAGCACTTCGCTTTGGGGAGATGACCATGCCCCAATCTGGCTTCCTCGGTCACGCTTTCCATAATAAACATCGGACTCGTCTTCAGAAACTTTCCGGACTTCCCCTTCTATGCGAATTTGGCGTTCCAGCTCAGGCCAGAAAAACTGCAAGGAAGCCTTGGGATTGGCGAGCATTTCACGGCTTTTCCGGCTCTGGTAATTGGTGTAAAAGACAAATCCGCGTTCATCAAACCCCTTTAGCAGCACAATGCGGCTGGAAGGTTGCCCTTCAACAGAGGTGGCTAGTGTCATGGCATTTGCCTCTAATTCGGTTACCTCCAGGATTTCCTTAAACCACATATCAAATTGCTTGATAGGGTGTGATCGAACTTCGGTTTCGTGAAGGCTGTGCTTTTTATACTCTTTGCGAAGGTTCGCAATGTCATTTGCGTTTTGCATCTGAGGTCAATTTGTTATCAATCAAATATACGATCTACCCTCTTTACCCCTCAACCGAAAAATTGTTTATTTGTCATATGAATGCACGTTTTATCTACATAACTTGTGGAAGTAAAGAGGAGGCAGTGGAACTTAGTCGAGAACTGATTAACAGACATCTACTCGCCTGCTCCAATATCATGTCCCCAACAACTGCAATTTATCGCTGGAAAGGCAAAATCGAGGAAGCGGAGGAATGGGCGTTAATTGGAAAAACTACTGCGGACAAGGTTGAAGCTTTGACTCAGCAAGTAACAGAGCTACATAGCTATGACTTACCATGTATTGTGTCATTATCGGTGGATTCAGTTAATCAATCTTTCTTGCAATGGATTTACAATGAAACCCATCCCTCTGAAAGTTAACCCTATGATTATTAGAAAAGGAACACCAGATGACCTGGAAGCAGCATTCGCCCTGGTCCAGGAATTGGCAGCATACGAGCAAGCTCCAGAAGAGGTAAAAACCAGTGCAGCGCAATACCGAAAAGACGGATTTGGGGAAAAGCCCCTTTTTGAATTTTTCGTGGCAGAAGAGGAAGAAGAAGTACTGGGAATCGCTCTGTTCTATTTCGGCTATTCTACCTGGAAAGGGAAAATGATGTATTTGGATGATTTGGTGGTGAAATCAGCTGCACGCAGGCGAGGAATTGGGGAATTGCTGTTTAAGCAGTTGGTGGCCTATGCGAAGGAACAGAACGCGCGCCAGCTGAGGTGGCATGTGCTGGATTGGAACCGTCCTGCCATTCAGTTTTACGAAAAAATAGAGGCCCGCCTGGATTCAGAATGGATCACCTGCAAATTGGAGCAGGAAGACATGGCAAAATGGTGAGGGGATAA
>JBCDIQ010000321.1:0-6902 GCA_039024295.1 Bacteroidota bacterium
GCTCCATTGTTCCCTACCAATCCAAAACTTTCTCCTTTAGGAATGGCTAGCTCCGGGATATCAAGGACCACCTTATCTTTATACTGCTTTTTTATTTGAGTTAATTGGATCATAAGAGAACAGGTAATAGGCTTAAGGTTTTAGGTTTTAAGGTTGAAGTGTAGGATTAATTATGCCAAAGGGAAACTATTCTCTATAACTGTAAACCGAGCACTGTCAACCGTAAACATTGATTCACTTTCTAAATCCGGAAGCGACCAGGTACCGTTTCTGGTTAAATCGCTTCACAGCTTCGTTCAATAAAAATTTATGGGACAGCAACCCCGCGATTCCAAGTGCTCCCAGCAAGGCAATTCCCCACATCTCCTGGTCATAATACGTGAAGGGCGCAACGACCAAAAGGGGCAACACCATCAAAGGCAGCATCAGGAGGAAGGTATTCAACCCAACCCCTTGGTAGTTAAACATGCTGCTGGCATTAAGGTCTAAAGCCTTGCGGTTGGAAGCCGTGTAGAACAGCAGGAGATGGCCGGATATACCTGCATTGTACACGGCTGCTGCGATGACCACCGCCAGTGCTTGCCAGCCAAAGTAGAGGTAAGGTAGCGTAAACAAAAGATTCAGCACACAACTCATCAGGAAGAAAACATACTTGGATTTAAAAAAGGTGGTCAGAGATAAGTTTTGGCTCAACAACAAATCAAAATGTTGGCTGTCCCAGCTGAACATGAATTGGCCGTAGGTCATCATGATGAAACCTGTCATCAGAATGCTTGCAAATACAGATGCGATAATGTGCTCTTCGATAGGACCTTTGGTGAAAAATAAGAGTCCATAAAAAGGCATGAAAAACAAGGAGAACATCATGGTTTTGGCTCGCTCGCTACGGGTAAGCAAGCGTAAATCTAATGCCAAAAAACGTCCTAACTCACCAAAGCGGTTCAATAACCGAAATTCACCATTTGCAACCCCTTTCTTACGGCTCTTCTTAAAATCTTCCAGATATGCATGGTTCAATAGCAAGGAATAATTAAGGTAGTACAGCCCAGTTGCAATAGCCATAGGAATTATTCCCAGTAGAGGCTGATTAAATATAAATTGAATCAAGTCCCCTGAAAGGACACCAGCTGACAACCAACCCATAGTGTCTCCCACTACACACATTAATAACACAACACCAACTGCGGGGATCACCCAGGATCGCTTGACCGATTGACGCTTTATAAACATTACCAGAAAATTGTTACACAAGATCAATCCAACCAACGCCAGGGTCCACATGATACCAGCCAGTTGTCCGTAAGCAGGTCCAACAGCCATGATGGCAAAGGGAATCACCAGCAACAAGGGAAGCAAGTTGTAGGCGGAAGAGATCGTACGTCCCAAGAGGAAATGCACTATCTTCCTTCGGCTCACGGGTAAGGTCAAATAAGGCTTTATGCTCATGGCAGGCACATCCTGCAGGTAATACCTAAACATGAACATGGAACCCAGGTAGTAGAGGATTTTGCTGTTAAATACCTGCACAGGGTCGGCATCCGGGTATATTTCCAACAACAATTCATCCATAAAAAACCCCAGGACCAACAGGTTCAGCAGCATATAAGCGACAAAAATGCCCAGGATGATCCCGATCCCCAGGCTGCGTCCCCACATGGGAGAACGGCGCATTTCTAACCAACGATGTTTAATCAGCCACATGTATTCGTGAATCTCAAAGAGGAAACTTGAAAAGAGGAAAAGAAAAGACTCTCAGCAAATTTAGTAGCAACAGGAGGTATTTTCTTACAGTAACAAGAAAAAAACTGCCTTCCCGACCGGATTATTCCTTCTCATCCTGCAATCTTCCACATTTACCCGCTCTATTTACCAGAATCCCTAATATTTTCGTTAAATGGAAGATAAAACCAGAGCAGGTTTGTAAAAATGTTCAAAAAGCCCTTAGCTTAGGTGCCCATTCCCAACAAACACCCCTATATGAAAAACCTCCTCCTATTGAGTCTGCTGTTGGTTCAGCTTCATGGCTGGAGCCAATTGCCGATGTACCACGACCCGTATCGACAGTACAAGGATGCCCTGGAATTATTTGAAAAAGAAAAGTATGGTGCCGCACAGGAAAAATTCGATGAGTTCCTGATGAGTGAGGGGTATCAGTATTACGACAATAGCAATGAACTCAATGCCAACGCCCGATTTTACCAGGCAATTTGCGCCTATCAATTAGATCGGTTTGATGCAGAGAACCTGTTGTCGGGTTTTGTGGCGCAGTTTCCGGAAAACACCAAAAACCTGGAGGCAGCTTTTTACCTGGGAAAACTCCACTTTGAGCAATCCCGCTTTCAAAAGTCGATCAAAGCCCTCGAAATGGTGTATACCTCCCCTCGTGCCGATATGGATCGCGCGGGAGAAACTGCCTTTATGTTGGGATACAGCCACTTTCAACTGAACCAGCCTGAAAGGGCCAAGCCCTACCTCAATACAGCTGCAGCAGATACCGAATATGGGGAAGCCGCCAAGTACTATCAGGCCATCATTTACTACCAGCAGGAGGATTACTACGCGGCCTATGCAGCATTCAAAGAATTGCAAAATTCCCCCACCTATGGGCGTGATACCCGGATCTACCTTGCCAACACCATGCTCCTCCTTCGGAAATACGATGAGCTGTTCTTACTGGCAGATGAACTGGACCGTGACCCACGACTTAAGCGGCGAGATGCGCAGGTATTTTTCATCGTGGCCAATGCCAGCTTTGAGCAGGAGAGATTTGCCAAAGCGGGGGAATATTTTGGGCTTTACCTCCAGAATGGTGGCAAACTCAGCCGGACGGGTTATTTCCGTTACGGGTATTCTTATTACGACAACGAAGAATATCGGGAGGCTATTCCCATGTTTCAGAAGGTCTTAACAGCAAAGGATTCGCTTACCCAGATTGCCTCCTACTATTTGGGCTTTTGTTATTTGGTGGAAAATGACAAGCCCAATGCACGGGTAGCCTTCTTCAAAGCGGCAAGTGCTCAGGCCCCTTATAACGAGACGATACGAGAAGATGCCTTGTACCAGTACGCAAAACTGGCCTTCGAAACAAAGTATTACGAAAAATCCCTTCAGGCCATCGAAATATTGGAGCGAGAATATCCCATGGCCATGTACCAGCAAGAGATCAAAGGGCTAAAGGGCGAGATCCTGCTGTATTCCAAGAATTACCCACGTGCGATTGAGTACCTGGAGTCCATCCCCTTGACTTCTCCACGAACGCGTGAAGCCTATCAGAAGGCATGTTTTTTCTATGGGACCAAGCTGTATGAGAAAAAAGAATTTGTCCAGGCGGAGACGTTTTTCAACAAATCATTGGCCAATGCGTACGACCGCGACCTCGCCCTTTCCTCTCAATATTGGCTGGGAGAAGCGCGGTTTCGCCAGGAAAAGTACGACCTAGCTGCTGCAGCTTTTAATTCCTACCGCACCCAACCCCGGGCAGCCAAACATGATCAATATGCCATGGCAAGCTATGGACTCGCTTGGACCTATTTTAAACAGAAAAAATACACCTCTGCCCTTAGCAACTTTGAAGATTTTATCGCCTTGAGCGGGCGGGATACCGATGCACGCTACATGGTAGATGCCTACCTCCGCTCGGGGGATTGCCTGTTCCTGAAACGAGAATACACCAAAGCTAACACCTACTACCAGCGGGTAGCAGATTTCCGGTATACCTATGTGGATTATGCGTTCTACCAGATTGCAGAAGGGTACTATCGTCAGGCAAATTATACGGCCTCTGTTGGTACCTTCGAGAAGGTCATTGCCAATTTCCGGCGCTCCGACCTCAGAGACGATGCCCTCAACCGGATTTCGGACATTTATGCCACCTGGCTAAAGGATTATGGCAAGGCAAAGCTGTACGCCAAACTTCTGGTGTCTGATTACCCGAGGTCCACCCTGGCACCTGCCGCTTACAACCGATTGGCTTTGGCAGCCTATTACACCAATGACGAGCAAGCGGCAATCGGATACTTCAAAAAGGTATTGTCCGACTACAGCTTTGATGCTGAGAATTCCCAGATTGCCCTGGACAACCTTTCTTCTCTCCTGCCCGGTGCTGAGTTTGACAAGGTGCTGCGCGATTACAAAGCGCAAAATCCGCAGTACAACGAAAACCTTGCGGAGATAACCTTTAACACGGGCATGGATCGGTATTTTGACAATAATTTCAGCGCAGCCTCTCTGCAGTTTTCCAGCTACATTCGGGACTATCCCAAGGGTCCACGCTACTTTGAAGCTCTGCTCTATCGGGCAAGATGTTTTAAAGAGTTGAAGCAGCTCGAAAACTCATTGGATGACTACAACAAAGTCTACCAGGCTACGCCTCAAAATGAGTTTACCAACGTGGCCCTGGGAGAAGCTGCTGACATCAAGTTTGAGCAGCAAAAATACCAAAGTGCGTTACAGCTGTTCAAAATGCTGGAGCAGTCTTCAAGCACAGTTGAGAACCAATCTCAAGCAGTGTTGGGCATCGCGAAGTGCTACCAGGCCATGGGGCAGTATGAAGAAGCCGAAAAAGTGCTCGCCCCCTTGGCCATCAATGAGCAGGTGGACAGCTATACCCGCAATAAGGCCAAGCTGGAAATCGGCATTTCGCAGTACTACACGAATCGACTGAATGAAGCCCTGCTCACCTTAAGGGAAGTTCAGCTCAATAGCACCACGGAATTCGGCGCCCGCGCCCAGTATATGATCACCCGAATTCTGTATGACCAGGGCAAATACGACGATTCCAAGCAAGCAGGACTGTTTCTTCAGAATAATTACCCCACTTACAACTACTGGAAAGCCAAGGCGTTTGTGGTCGTGGCCCGATCGGATTACTCGAAAGGCGACTACTTCCAGGCGAAGGGCGTGCTGGAAAGCCTGATTGCCGAATCTAGGTTTAATGACATCACCCAGGAAGCGCAAGAGCTTCTCAACAAAATTGTGGACGAAGAGCTGCAATCGCAGCAGCAGGGCGGGAAATAGGTGTTAGCTAATAAGTGATAGGCGATAAACTTTAGGCTTAGAACTGTTGAGCGAAGCGAAATCCCGCATAGCGGGAAAAACCGTGAACTGGCAACCGAAAACTTCTTTAATTTTGACAATATCCATGAAAAATATACAGCTTCTTTTATCGATAGCACTTCTCCTGGCAGGAAGCGCTTTTTCCCAGAATGATCCCCTGGGAGACAAGGACAAATTCACCCTGGAAAATGAGCGGATTGAAGATGTGATCACGAGTGATAAGCCCTACCTGCCGCTGCCGGCGGAGGAAATACAGACCCGCGACAGTTCAGCCATGATGTACAACTCCCAAGAGGTGTATGTGGAAACGGACTTCCAGCCTGCTCCGCCCAATCCTGTTTCCTGGAAGACTGAAGATAAAACCAATCCTTACAACAATTACGTAAAGGCGGGACTTGGCAGGTACATCACACCATTGTTTCAACTGTACCTACACCAGGGAATTGGCGAAGAATATGATTACGGATTGAACTTCACCCACCTTTCTGCCCACGATGATGCCATCACCTACCGTAGGTTTCGGGAAGATTATGGCACGTTCACAGCAGGCTACCTGACGGCAGATCACAAATATGTGGGCAAAGTGAATGTGTACAATACCACCTATTTCCCTTATGCAGACTCCATCCTGAATTTTGGAGATACCTTGCCCGACACTCAAGTTGACAGGTTAGAGGACAGCCTTCGGACAGGCTTTACCCAGCTAGGCGTTTCCGCTAACATGATTCGCAACTACGTGCCTGACCAGCAAATCAATTATAACCTGGGCTTGAACCTCGAGCTTTTCACCGGGCGGCTGGACACCCGTGAATTTCACGCCACCCTATCCCCTACTGGTAGCTACAAATTCAATGATGACCTGAACCTGGATTTGGGTTCAGATTTCACCTTCACCTCAGCACGAATCGACTCTCAGGGCCAGACCCGGGTATTTATGGACCTCGGTCCTATGTTGAGGTACATCGGTGATGCCTTTGAGGTAAAAGGTGGATTTCGATTCAACTTTTACAACAACAATGCAGATACCGCATCTCAAACCGCCTTCGTTCCCTTGGTAGAATTCCGGTACTATGTGGTTCCCAATGAGGTCACGGCCTTTGCAGGTTTCAGTGGCGGTATGACCTACAACCGCTACTTTGACATGGCCCGAACTAATCGCTTCCTAAGCAACGAAATAGTGATTCGCCCAACCATCGAGCTGATGAACATCTATGCAGGGGTGAGCGGCAATTATACAGAGCGACTAGACTACAACGCAAAAGTGAGCTACCGCCGCGTGGAGGATCAGTTGATTTTTGTTGCCCCTGAAAACGGTACCACCTTCCAGGCCGTTTATGACTCCCTCATGACCGACATTGGGTTGGAGCTAGAAGCAAACTATGACCTACTCAAAGAGTTGAAGGTTGGTACCCGCTTGGAATACCACATCTTTAATACCAGCCAGGTGGAGGAATTCTTCCACGCCACGCCCCTTACCTTGGGCGTCTATGGGGCTTACGTTTGGCAAGAAAAGCTTACTGTGGCAGCTGAACTCAATTCATTCAGTCCCACACCTATGGCCCTGGATGGTGAAGGGGAAGTCATCGAGCGTTCAACCTTTGTGGACATGAACCTGAGTGCCGATTACCGTCTAGGGGAACGATTCTCTATCTGGGCGGAGTTCAACAACCTCTTCAACGGCAACTGGCAGCGCTGGTACAATTACGATGAGCGGCCGCTGGATTTCAAGGCTGGGGCGACGTTTGTGTTTTAGGGAGAGAGGTGAAAATATAATTATCATGGCGATGGAATTCTATGAACAAAATATTCCAATTGAACAGGAATTTGAAAACCTTCGGATGTACCAC
>JBCDIQ010000322.1:0-6892 GCA_039024295.1 Bacteroidota bacterium
TCAGAATCCTTTCGGTGTCTGTAACAAGGCTGTAAATGAACCTCGTTTGCTCAATGAAGAAAGATAAATAAAATGTTGAAGGCTTATTTCTACTGGTTTTATCTAGCAAAAATGGAACAACAGCTACCGGTTCGTTTTTATCGTTTTTCTTGTCAAGAATTACATCTTTAAGCATCTCCAGGGCTAATAGGATGTTTGTCTTGCCCGATCCGTTAGCCCCATAGAGTAACAGAAGTTTCAGTAAACGTAGGTTGCCTTTTTTCACCACATGATATTCCTCATAAGTTTTATCGCTGGAGGCTTCAAAACTAATTACCTGCTCATCTTTAAATGAGAGTACATTTTCAATGGCAAACTCATGAATCATAAGTTTAAGTTACGTTTTTTGTACAAAATATACGAAAAATATAGTTCCGGAGTTCTTGTGGCAAGTTTTATGTCAAGTTAATTCTTCCTGTTCTATCGTGACAGATATTAGTAAAATGCATCAATAACCTGGGCACTTGATGGCTTTTAACATCCTTTTCAAATGGATTCCCTAGATTACTAATCCATCAGCATCCATGCAGAAACTCCATCTTGCTTGATTTGGAGTACCCCGTATAAAACTCCGATTGCGATCAGACCAGAAAGAGACGAGCCAATATCAAGCCCAATGCCGAGATTTATAAATACAGTCAAAAAGTTCCCAATGATAAACCCATAGAAGCCCCACTTTTTCCAATAAAGTAATGCGACTGCGCATCCCACATTTAGAATTCCCATTAGGATTAGTCCGGTAATTAGAAATTCATCCGAGTCTGGATAAATATCCAAAAATTCTTCATTCAAGAACAAGTAAATAAGGGCCAAAGCTGCGTTTGCAATGATAAGAAAGATCAACCATGCGGTCACGCAGCCGTGCCGTTTGCGGCTATAATCTTCCATGCTTAAAAGTTATCCAAAAATCGGAAGTAACACAAATGTTACCATTGAATCAGCAGCTTATCCGTTTGGCGATAGACGCGTCCATTCACCGAATACGTTTGGTGGAGGAAGTAGATCCCTCCTGGAATCATACCCGGGAGGGAGTAGGTGACTTTTTGAGTTCCGTAAAGCTTTTGACTATCTGCAAACACCTCTCTTCCCCCCAAATCCAGTAACCTGATGGAGTGATCGGTAACCGGAGCCTTTATTGCTAGATGCAAGGTGTTGTCAGTCAGTGGATTGGGATACACCTTGACATCAGGAAAATCAGGCATGGTAACTTTTTCCTGAGAAGCGATCACTGGAGGGCCATTAAATTTGACATTTCTAAATTCAGGCCGGATCATAAGTGTACCGTTGAGGTTGCTATTGATCCACCGTCCCAGGGAATCCCAATACACCAAGGAATTATTGTTGTTGGTTAGGTCATATCCCACGCCAATGGGCACGTTGTCAAACTGGCTGACCCCTACCCAGAAAGTTTCAGAAACCGAGATGGGCCTGCTCAATGGGTACCGCTGAAAATGGTCTGTTGAATCTCCATATACAATCTGAACCCCACTCAACTGCTGGTAAAGGAGGGAGTCAGGGTGCGGCTCATCCCAGATATTGATTCGGAAGGGTTTACCTTCCAGGGATTGGCCTTGCCGATAGTCAATCAATGGAGCAAAAGAAATCCATACGGCCATGATGCTATCGGGCTCCTGTAGTTCAAATTGCATCCCAAACCCTCGTGCAATGGTTAGTCCGTAAATGGCGTCTGCCTCCCCATCATCATAGGCAATGATGGAGTCCAGGCGTACATGTTCTGTTAAGATATCATTCTCAGGTCGGGCATCATTGGTTAGGGCAACCTGATGGATCAGCTGAAAACAGGCCGCCGGAGGAGAATTGAGGCTTTGGGTATCAGAATAGCGAAGAGGACCAACTGTATTGTGACGACGTTGGGGGAAGTTTGGTGAGAGTAGAAGGTTGTATCCACTACCCATCAACGGGTTTCCCCCAACCGGATCCAAAACTGAAGTTCTGAACTGCACGGAATTGAAATCATTGCTCAAATCACTCACCACCATATCAAAAATCTGGTTGTAAGTGGAAGTTCTGTACTCCTGGTAAGTGAGGGCAGTAAAGGGAGCAAAGGCTGGCTTGGTGGGATATAAAACAGACACGTCCTTGTATACTGTATCCCGTGCAGACCGATTAACCCCAAGGGTGACATAATCGAGGTGCCACGCATTTAACAATCCGTTGAGATCCCCTTCGCTTTCAAATGCCAGGTAAAATCGGGTATGAAAGAAATCCGGGTTTGTGATGGGGATACTGATCTGCTTGAAAGGGGTCAGGGTGCTGCCTTGCTGCTCATAAATCTGGGTAAGGGTCCCATCATCCTGAACGGGGTTGGCGTACACCCGAAAAAAATCATCCTGCATTGGACGTACATTTAGCCCCTGTGGTTGCAAGAAGAAGGTGAGGAGCACATTGTCACCCGGTCCAAAGGCGGAAAGGTCGATATAATGGCTTTCCAATCGGTCTGCAGGGCCATTGGAAAAGTCAAACCGATAGGGAATTCCTGCGGCTGTGCTTCCTTCGAAAGTTGCTACCCCAAGGCTCGGGGGTTCAATGGCCATTTGCCGGGTTAGGGTAGGGTAACGGAACGTGAGGTTACCAGTCTCAAGGTCCCATTTGGTAGAATCAGGCTGCTTGCCTGAGGAAAAATCATCAAAAAAAGGCTGGCTGGAGCTTATGGTGAGGGTATCTTTTAAGGTGCTACGGCTGGCAGGCTGTGGCCATTCGTAGCGGACACCACCACTTCTGAGGGCTTCAGGAGAAACAAGAACCTCTTGTGCAAATGTAAGTAGGGGGCTACCCGCTCCCAGAACACAAATTAATGCGGCGATTGTTCGGAACTTTGGGGCTCCCGACAGGTCTATTTTCCAGGTCATGCAATCCAATTTTTTCAGGTAACGAAGTAACAGAAAATGAACGATCATATTGAAACTTCTCCAAAAAACCAGGCGAGTAAAACAAAACGGAGTATCCGGCTTGATGCATACAGCAAATAGCGGTTGAGAGGAAACCCCAAGCTGGCACTCAGCAGGCTTATGGTGGCATAGGGGAGCGGAGTCAGGGCAGAAATCACAATGAGAATACCGCCGTATCGTCGGTAGAGGTTGGCGTATTCCTGAAAGCTTTCGAGTTCTGTCAACCGTTTGAGCCATTTGATCCGGGTTACCAGTTTTCCTGCGCCAAAGGCAATCAGTCCTCCGAGAATCGAGAGACTGGCCAGCAAAATAACGTAAAAAATGAATCGATCGGTGGGCTTGTCAGATGCCCAAATGACAAAAAACTCAGGAGGAATGATGCCGAAGAAAGTCTCGGATAGCAAAAAGATGAGCATTAGGAGGGAGGGCCGGTCGGTTAAGGGGCTGATCCAGACCCGCCATTTTTCTCCAAAAAACTCATTGAATACAAAGTATCCCCCTACGATCAGCCCAAACCATAGCAATGCCCTCAGTACATTGTTGACAATGAAACGATAATATTCTGTTCGCTCTTCTGGGGATTTCATTCTAGGAGGTCAAAACTAAAGGGCATGAGGGTGGCCTGAATACCGTGAAGACGAAGCACATGACCTGTCTCTCCCTGCATCAGCACCACTACTTTATGGGGCGAACGTTTCTCAAACTCCACCATTACCTGCCTACATCCACCACAGGAAGTTGGAGGCTGATTGACAGAAAATTCATCACTTCGAGCTCGAATGGCCATTTTGATCACCTGGGTGGCTTTTCCAGCAGTAGAGGCCGCATACAAAGCGGTTCGCTCTGCACACAGTCCAGACGGGAAGGCCGCATTTTCTTGATTGGCTCCAATAATGACTTCCCCATTTTCCAACAGCAGCGCACATCCCACCTGGAAGTTAGAATGTGGCGAATAGGAAAACTGCGTTGCTTCCAGGGCCTTTTCCAAAAGGTCCTGTTCGTCAGAAGGAAGCATTGCTGCCTCCTCCAGTATTTCGTAGGGAATGTCCAGCTGATGTTGAGCCATTCAAATGCTATAAGATGTAGTGGCTCAGGTCTTTACTTTTGGTGATGCCAGTTAATTTTTCATCCACAAACTCACGGGTAATCACAAACTCAGGATCACGCGAAATGTCAGGAACTTCAAATAAAATATCGTTGAGCAGGTTGCTCATAATGGTGTGTAGGCGACGGGCCCCAATATTTTCGATTTCCTGGTTTACTTGAAATGCCAAAGCTGCAATCTCTTGGATGGCATCTTCTTTAAAGCTCAATTTTACGTTCTCACTTTCCAAAAGTGCCTGATATTGTTTGGTCAGGGCATTTTGAGGCTGGGTGAGGATACTAAAAAAGTCTTCCTGGGTAAGAGAACTCAGCTCAACCCGAATAGGAAAGCGTCCCTGTAGTTCAGGAATGAGGTCCGAAGGACGAGCCACATGAAAAGCACCCGCTGCAATAAACAGGATGTGATCTGTTTTCACCGTACCATACTTGGTATTTACCACAGAGCCTTCCACAATGGGGAGCAGGTCGCGCTGAACCCCTTCGCGAGACACGTTGGGTCCGCCATTTTGTGAGCCGCCCACTGCTATTTTATCTACTTCATCAATAAAGATGATACCGCTGTTCTGCGCACGCTCTATGGCATCACGGGTGACATTGTCCATGTCAATCAGCTTCTGCGCCTCTTCTTCTGTGAAATACTCCCGCGCTTCTGTGACGGTCATTTTTCGCTTTTTCTTCTTCTTGGGCATCATGCCGCTCAGCATATCCTGTAGCCCATCCATGCCTTCCAGCCCAACGGGACCTACAACTTGGAAATTGGATGCAGAAACGGTCATTTCTACTTCTATGGTGCGGTCCTCCAGTTCTCCATCCATGAGCTTCTTACGGAATTTCTCACGGGTGCGCTCATTGAGCTCGTCATCAGAATAGTTGATGTCTCCCTCTTCCTTCTTCTCGTTAAAAATATTGATGCCGATTCCACTACGTTCCTTATTCTTGGATCGAACAGGAGGGATCAGGATATCGAGTATTTGCTCGTTGGCGTTTTCAAGTGCCTTTTCTCTGATAGAAGACTTAGCTTCTTCTTGTACAATGTTGACAGATTGTTCAACCAGATCCCGGACCATGCTTTCCACGTCCCGACCGACGTAGCCCACTTCTGTAAATTTTGAAGCCTCAACTTTAATAAAAGGTGCTTGGGCAAGTTGTGCCAGCCTACGTGCAATCTCCGTTTTTCCAACCCCCGTGGGCCCAATCATCATGATGTTATTGGGTACGATCTCCCGCCGAATTTCAGGCGGTGAATTCAACCTGCGCCACCTGTTTCTCAATGCAATTGCAACAGACTTTTTAGCGTCTGCCTGGCCAATGATGAATTTGTCGAGTTCCTGAACGATGCGTGCAGGGGTAAGGTGTTCTTTCATATAATCTTGCATCTCTAATATACTAGATTGTTCTCTACGAATTTGGCCAGCAAAGGATTTTGCAGGTGGCACAAGAATAGAATTAACCTTTTGTTTGGGTAATTAGTTATAAGCCATAAAAATAGGAAAAACCCGTCGGTTTTTTTCTTTTCCATCCAATTACGGATGAAAAAAAGTCCGCTACCATGAGAAATGACCTGAGTGCTGACCAAATCTATGCGTATCTCACAGAGCGTTTGCACCCTCGTTTAAGTGGACAGGCTTTTACCCACATGCCCGTGCTCAAGCAGTTTCGCAGGACTCGAAATACCGGATTTCAAAATATCATTTTTTCAGTCTCTGAGTATGAAGATGTCAATCTGGTGGAAATTCATTTTGGCATACGATTAGAAAACATTGAGCGGATCAGCAACCGTTATCTGCCGGTTCTGCCTGCCTTTGCCCGTCATTCACATACCCTAATCATTTCTCATTCCAAACTTACTGGACGCCCCTACCATCGATATAAGGTGGGGAACGAGGTACAGCTTGAACGGATGGGAGCTGAGGTTGAGCATTTGTGTATGGACCAAGGAGTAATGGCCCTGGCCGACCATGGAAGTTTTGAGGCTGCTCATACCTTATTGAATGAATCTCCCGAAACGGTCAGTGATTGGGTTCCAAATCAGGCCCATCGTTGTTTCAAGGGGTTAATTCTGGCCAGTATGGTAGAACCCAGTATATTTGAGCCGCTGGCGCGAACCTATCTTTCCATTCTTCGTAACGAACCTCAAGGAACACTTTTGGAAGAGAAATTCCTTCAGCTGATAAACCAGCTCAGAGGAGTCTCACTGAATTAATAGAATCTTTACAAAAAATATTTTTTGTTTAACTTGCACACTGAAAGAATAAAACAAATATACCCATGAACAAATCCAGAATTATATCGACCGCAGCCCTAGCTTTTTTCGGGTTTATGGTCCTGGTAGCGATCAGTTCGGGCTCTTTTATCACCATCGATGCTGGCGAACGAGGCGTACTCTTCCGGAAATTCGGAGGAGGTCTTGACAAGGAGACTGTCTACACCCCTGGCTTTCACATAATTGCCCCTTGGAATACCATGTATCCCTACAGCGTAAGGGAACAACAAATAGAAGAGGAAATGGAAGTACTCTCAAGTAACGGCCTGAACATTAAAGTAGACGTTACCGTAAGGGTGCACCCTCAGTACATTAAGATCGGTGAACTGCACGAGAAATTTGGATTAGAGTACCTCACCTCCCTGGTTCGTCCGGAAGTAAGATCTTCTGTGCGGAAAATTCTGGGTCGATTTACTCCGGAAGAATTGTACTCAACCAGAAGGGATGAAGTGGAAGGAAAGATTCAACAGGAATTAGAAGATGTACTCGACAAAAACTACGTGGTACTGCGTGCAACCCTGATTCGTGACATTGAGTTGCCAGAGAAGGTACGTACCGCCATCGAGGAAAAAATCGA
>JBCDIQ010000323.1:0-6865 GCA_039024295.1 Bacteroidota bacterium
CAGAAAAGTTAACGGGGGATACTCCGTCAAGTCCAACAATGTCTCCATCCCGCTGTAGCAGTGCTGACTGGGTACGTACAACGACAGAAGAGTCTGCCTTACTACGCAGTTCCAGGAAGATCCAGTCCACAATGGCATCATTACCCGTAGCTGCCAGTACCTCTGCACCGATCGTTTCTCCTCCACCGGTCACCTGGGTGTATCCTAAGCCAGTGTAAGGCTCTGTTGTAGGCAGCACATTTGCCTGACGTAGGTTGTCATTCATTGTACCACTGCTATAGGCTCCTTGAAGAAATACTTTAGGGCTCAATTTCAAGGCACCTTCTCCCAGGGTAAAAGTCCCCAGGGTATCCAGGGTTATGTCTACTGTATTGGCTACAGCATCCGTCATATCTGGCTCGTAGTTGATCCAGTTAGTCCCTGTTTGATGCCAGGATTCCAAATCCGCTTCCGTAAGGCCATTCAGTTCAGCATCGAAATAGCTTACTTCCACGCTCGCGTTCAGTCCGGCATTGTTGGCAGGAACAATTACATAATACCGTTCGATTGAGTTACTACCCGACAGGTCCTGAGCAACATGGCCCCTGCGCACGATGGTGCTGCTCAGATTACTGGCTGAGGTAATGCTCACGCCCAGGTTTCCTGGGTTGGTTCCACTTGGAGCATTCAAGGGAAGCACCTTAACAATTTCTCCCCCGTTGGCTCCAGTAATCCTGGCAGTTTCTGATTCGCCAGAAAGTCCACCTTGATCTGTCCCAAGGGTGATGTCGTTTCCATTAAGGTTAAGGATGCCGGCAATGAAATAGATGCTATCCGTAACGGAAATAGCTTTTTCTAAATACACGGTGTCCTGGGTGTTATTAATCTTCAGGCCATAGAAATTCGTCACCGCTGAACCGGCGATCGTGTCCGAACTGGTCCCGTTAAAATTGACTGTGCTACTGTCAGCGGTAAACGTACCGTTGTTCTTCCAACTGACATTTTGCAAGACAATCTCAGGGGTACCACTGGCAACTAAATAGGTGCCGTTTTGAATCTGTAGGGTTCCTTGAGCAAAAAGTTGAATGCAACCGATGCTCAATACGAGTAGAAAAAGACTTAAACGTTTCATTCGTATTTTTTTGATTTTTGGTACTGATGTAAAGGTCCGGGGAACGGCGAATAAGTGCTTGGACTATTGTTCCAAAAGCTTGGACTATTGTTCCAAATGGCCCTGAATGGGCCAAAAAGCCGAAAAAGTGAGGGTTTTGTCCTAATCGCCCCAAATACTTTTTAGAAATGTTAAAGGGCGGCCCTATGTAGTTTGACGGTCTAAAGCGTCTTCAAAATGGGTCCAAAATTTGCTGTTTCTTACAATAGCAGTGTCGAGATTCTTGGATGAACAGGTGAAATTTTCACCTTCCCATTTCGGCATATACACCAGTCGTGACCTTTTACCAGAACTCATCTTCGCAAAAGCTTTTCGAGAAAAATTTCCGATGAAAAACATTTATTCTTTCCTCCTCTTCCTATCTCTACTTTTCTTTGTTCAACATAATTTTGCCTGTGACAGGTCATCCGTAAGCTTGGTAAGTTTCACCGATAACGGCACTTCCTATGATTACCTAATAGAAATATGTATCGGTGGGGGAGTTTCAGGAGTAAACCGAGGAGCAGACAATGCTACCCAAACAATTGCCATCGCGCTTTACGATCCCACAGCGTCGGCTACCATCACCTTGGACACTTTGTCTATTACCAGTGATTCAACGGGGGTCACCTTACCAGGCATGGTGATCAATATGCTCGGTGCTCCATTTAACTCTGAACGGGTAATCGGATACATTCACTCTGGAGCAACGGATTTTCTGTGCGTCACCAGTACCGCAGGCTGTGGAAATGTACATACCGACTGTTTCCGGGTGGGCTTCACTTCAGATGAATTCTTGGATTCTCTCCGGGTGTTCGGCGCAGAAGGAGCAGGAAACCCAAACGCCGGCTGCTTTCCAGATGCAGATATGGCCCTGAATTTAAATGCTCTACTTCCAGTTGAATATGCCTACTTTAATGGAGCGTCTACAGATGCAGGCGTTACCTTGTCATGGGCCACTGCCAGTGAATCCAATAGCCATTATTTTGAAGTAGAACGCTCGATCAACAACCAGCCCTTTCAACCCATTGGTCAGGTTCAAAGTGCAGGGAATTCTACATCTTTACGCACCTATGCATTCACAGACCGCCCAGACCAAGTCGGCACGTATTCGTATCGATTAAAACAGGTGGATTTGGACGGAAAATCACAGTTCAGTTCAGTCATATTGGTGAACCATGCTACTCCTGCCTCCTATATAGAGCTGTTTCCCAATCCAGTGGAAGAAAGCCTGAACATTAACCTTTCCCTCCAAGAGGATGCGGTCAATGTTACGGTGGATTTGCTGGACATTAATGGGAAGGTGTGTAAGCGCGAAACCCTATCTCAAGCAGGCACCTCAACGATAGGGACACAAGCGCTCCTTTCCGGGGTGTATATCGTGGAGATCCGCCGTTTGGGGGTTGTGGTGAAAAGGGAAAAAATCCTCAAGCTATGATCATATGACGTTCAATGAAAAAATAAGCCGTGCTAAGGAACTGCTCCGATCCAGTATCGAAGGAGCCATTAAATTTATCGTTCCCCTGATAGCACCTACCAGCACTGCATTTGACGAGTTTATTCAAATTGAAGGTCGGTTTAATCAAATTGAACGGGAATTTAATAAAGGCATCATCACCACCGAAGAGCGTGGACTTAGGCTGAACCAGATACGAGACGGGTTATTGAGCACCATCAATGCCCTATCTGAAAATGACCTAAGGATTGAGCCAATAGCTGCGACTCCCGGCCCGGATGGAGGAACAGAGGCCCTGTTGGAAAAATTACGGGAATCCATCGCCGAATTGGAAAAATTAAAATCTGAGAATCTGGCCCTCAAAAGTCAGGACAAAAAGCAGCGACTGAAGATCATCATTCAGTGTGACCCGGAAATTGATGACAGGCCCAGTGCCTATACCTGCCAATGCATCATCCTGGACGATGAAACGGGAGAGGAGATCGAGAAGGAAATGCCGTTACGCAAAGAGCCTGGTGGCATCGTGGTGACGATCCACGACATAAATCCCACCGATTATGTGCAAATCAGAATCAAGGATGCCAGCAGAGAATGGGAAAGTGAATATTTTAGTCCGCAATTTCTCACACAAATACTCAAACTAGTTTAACCCCTTAGATGATGATGTTACGACTGAGAAATTCCTGGAAATACCAAGGGGACGACAGATGGGATTGGCGTGTATTCCTCGAGGACGATGGCTCTGGTGATATCGACCAAATCGAGTCTGTGGAGTATATCCTCCATCCTTCCTTCCCCAAACCGCGCATGATCCGAACAGACCGGGACACCAAATTTGAGTTAAAGACCAATGGGTGGGGGGTGTTCTTGATCCGGGCCTTTGCCAAAACCCTGGACGGCAAGAAGATCCGACTAGAACATTATCTGCAGTTGAGTTATGACCCGGAGGAGGGAGAGACGGAGTGAGATTGCGTCAATTGTTTATCTGGCGATATGCTTAATCTTCTCAACCTCTTCTTATCCCGGTTTTTCTAATGCATATTTTATTGCCGGATATCTGATAACGGAGTCAAGCAATCGAGTAAGTGACGCATATTCAGAATCTTCGAGCGGCTTCATAATCAAGATGGGACCTTTTTTTTCTACTTGAGGTAACCAATTCTGGATTTTTCCTATCACTAAGTTTCCCTGCTTTGAGGAATCCTGGTGTTTCCCTTTCACCCAAACATACTCATCCTTTGAGAGATAAACAGTGAAGGTATTTTTCCTTCGAGGGGATTTATTAAGCCGCTCTTTCTGATCTTGAGGAAGCTCAGTTGACATAACCTCCTTAGACCTCTTGGTTGCAGCAAGAAAGATCGCTTTGGGGATGAAGTAAAGTGCCAATATGCCAATCAACCCCATTAACAGAACCTTTCGACGCCTTTTTCTGCGCTTTTCAATGGCTTGACCTAGTTTTGGGAAATGAGGCTTCTCCTTCATGTAGCAAACTTAGCAGATGGAGTATTATGCGCCATCAAGGTAATAACATAATCAGTAAAGGCCTGATGATGTTCCCCCTCAATGACCCACCCTAATGGTGGATGAGGTATATTATTTGGGACAATAACCTGACTAGATTTCAGGACGAGAACTTTTTGAGGATTGATGCTGTAGATAACAGTGAGTTACCTATTCCTCATGCCAACAATCAACCATCTCTCCGAAATCTTAATCAGGACGGTAAAATTGAGCCAAGACTACCAAGAGATCCTGGAAGAACTGGCGCAATATCCCCTCCAGCGATTAAAGGAAGAGTTGCATAATGATGATCTAAGAAAGGCTTTTTGGATTAACAGCTACAATGCCTTTTTTCTGATTTTTCGCCGGGAAAGAGGAATTCAAAAACCTCATATTTATCGACAAAAATTAGTGACCATTGCAGGAGAAAAACTGAGTCTCGATGAGATAGAGCACGGCATTCTCCGCCGATTTAGGTATAAATTTTCCCGTGGATACCTCGCTAACCCATTTGCAAGAAGATTGGTCAAGCAACTTGCTCTCAGGCAAATCGATTTTCGAATTCATTTCGCACTCAACTGTGGCGCTCAGAGCTGCCCACCCATTGCCTTTTATACCGCCAACAAGATCAATGAGCAACTAGAAATGGCGACGCTCTCCTTTTTGGAAAGCGAAACCCTGCTTAAACCAGGAGATAAAGAAATTCACATCAGTCGTCTTTTCCACTGGTACCTGGGAGACTTTGGTGGCAAATCTGGAATTCGAAATATGTTGCAGAAATACCTTCAGTTGGATAGCAAAGGGTGCAAACTGATCTATAAACAGTATTCCTGGAAAGAGGATTTGGAAAACTACGACGAGAAAAGCTTTGTAGGCACTTACCCAGACCAATAAAATTTTGCTAAACATTCTTTTTCCTGTCAGGTCATGTATCTTTGACCATTATTAACCAAAACCACATACCATGCGATTAAAACATCTCCTATTCCTTTTTGCATTGGGCTTACTAGCCTATGCTTGCAACTCAGGTGCAGCAACAGAAGAAGCGAAGGACAAAACAGAAGAAACGACTGAACAGGAAGCATCCGGTGAGGAAGCCTCGGAAGCAACAGCCAGTGAAACAGCTTATGAGATCACTGTTTTGGACGATACTAAGCCAAGTCCTCGTAAAGAAATGAAGGGTACTATTGGCGATGGTGCCGTTTCCGTGAATTATGGCAGCCCGAAGATGAAGGGTCGTACCATTTTTGGGGAATTGGTCCCTTGGGGAAAAGTGTGGCGATCTGGTGCGAATGAGGCTAGCCGGGTAACCTTTGAGAATGATGTGATGGTAGAAGGACAGGCCTTAGCTGCTGGCACCTATGCTTTCTTTTTAATTCCGCAGGAAGAAGGTGCATGGACCGTAATTTTTAACAAAGAAGCTGAACAATGGGGAGCCTATGAGTACAAAGAAGCAGAAGATGCATTGCGCGTTGAGGTGAGCCCCGTCGATCCAGAACCAGAAGCCTCAGCCGAAGAGATGGATTTTACCATGGACGCTGGAAAGCTACAATTGCACTGGGACAAAACGGTAGTTCCTGTAGCTGTCACCGCAGCTTCCTAATACCGAATTGAGTCTTACTTTTCGTAATTCTTTGAGAGGTTTCGCCCCGCTGGGGCTCCGCCTTTGACTGAAATCCATGCTACCAAGGTTACACACCTCCGGAGCGAACTGTATGCTTGCATCCATCATGAGGCTTTTTCAGGCCTAACACCCCAGAGAGGATTACACCTTTTTAGAGGTCATTCACCCAGCATACAAGCTTTGCAGAAGCGATACCTAAAATGGAAGTTTGTTTTAGCCTACATACGACAGGTGAATCTCAAATAGGCATAAGATAAAATTGCCATACGTTTTTCTTAAAGAACCTTTCTCTTAATCTTGGAAGAAAGGTTTTTGAGACCACTCCCAGGTAAACACCTTAACCTAGGTCAGGATTGTCGGTCTGTAGCAGGTAACGATAGAGCCTCATAAAAACTTCCCTGCTCTAAATTTCTCCCCAGATAATTAGCTTCTATACCACCATCCTACCCCATCAACATCTACTTCCTATGACCGATCTAGAGATTGCCAGAAAAGTCGAACTAACACCCATAACTGAAGTTGCCCAAAAACTTGGGCTGTCCAGTGAGGACATTGAGATGTATGGCAAGTACAAAGCCAAACTACCCCTCAACTACATTAATACAGATAAAGCCAGCCAGGGAAATCTCATTCTCGTTTCCGCCATCTCTCCAACACCGGCAGGAGAAGGTAAGACGACCATGTCCATCGGCCTTAATGAAGGACTGAATCAATTGGGTAAAAAGAGCATTGTGGTCCTACGAGAGCCTTCCCTTGGTCCCGTATTTGGCATCAAAGGAGGTGCCACCGGAGGAGGCTATGCCCAGGTGCTGCCCATGGAGGACATTAACCTGCATTTCACGGGTGATTTTTCGGCCATTGAAAAGGCACATAATTTACTTGCTGCCCTTATCGATAATAATATTCAGAGCAAGACCAACTCCCTGGGCCTGGATGCCCGAACCATTTCCTGGAAACGGGTGGTAGACATAAACGACAGAGCCCTGAGACAGATCATTGTGGGGCTGGGTGGTTCCACCTCAGGGGTCCCCCGTGAATCAGGCTTCGACATCACGGCTGCATCGGAAATCATGGCCATCCTTTGCCTGGCTGAGGATATAAGCGATTTAAAACGGCGGCTGGGCAATATGTTTGTAGGCTACACCTATGCTCAAAA
>JBCDIQ010000324.1:0-6837 GCA_039024295.1 Bacteroidota bacterium
ATTACGGTTTACACGGTTTATGTTGATTCCGTAATGGAAAACCACATAAACCGTGTAAACCGTAATGGCCAGTGCTTGAACGACAAATAATCCTCTCAAAAAAGCTTTCATGTTAAAACAGCTTATTAGATGAACATGGCTATAAAGCTATTTTACTTGGATGGAGAATTTTAGACGGCTCCGTTTAATGAAATGCAAGCTTAACCCTACACCTTTTATCAGATGGACTCATCTTACCCTGACTGCTACATTCATCCAGCACCCCAAAGGAAAACTATCTCCTGTTTGCAAGTTATGAAATTGTACTTCTGCACGGGTAGGCATGAGCTTTCGATACTGACTAATTCGCGCAGCTGCTTCTTTTTCCAGGCGGGGTTCCCGCATAACGGCTTTTTCACAATAGTCGATGGCTAGCCAGTATAAAGCCTTCCTTTCAAAGGGGGAAAAGTTACACACAGGTGCGGAGGCCAGAATCAAATCTGCCAATGCAAAATAGGCCTCTCCCCTATTGGGCGCCAGCTTTAGGGCTGCTTCTCCAGCGATACGTGCCGTACGAAACTCCCCCAACTGTTGGTATAGCCACACCAATTTGACTTCGTCATGCGCCTTCATCAGATCAGAAGGCTCAATTCTCAGGCATTTCCGGCGCAACTCAACGGCTTTTAGGTATTCCCCCCTTTGCTCTTCTCTTAGGGCAGCCAGTCGCAAGAAGTAAGTATCCGGGCTATAGGTTAATGCTACTTCTACCAGGGAATCCTGAAGGGTATTCATCTGGCACCCCAATAAATAATTTCCCAACATAAAGACCCGTGCCTTTTGAGGGGGTAAGAATGCACGGGTTAAGGCAGGTTTATACACCTCCACCAAACTGTCACAATCGGTCAAAAACTCCGTTAGTGGATCCAGCACCATGGATCTGAGGCGATCTACCTCCTGCTGATTTTCGGGTTGATAGATTTCTCTTTTCCGCAATCCCTGTTCGAGCCAGGTTGCTTCTTCCAGCAATTCATAGGGATCATATCTCAATCGAAGGGTATCAGCGAGGTAGAGTTCCCAGCATTCCACTGGCACTTTCTGGGGAGAACGCCTGATAATGCGTCGCATGATTGGCCTTAAGCTATCTGGCAAGGTGACTTGCAAGGTCCAGGCTGCCAGTCCGAGGTGGGTATCCCAGTTCCCGGCTGGCTCTTCTTTGGCCATGTGTTCATACAGTTGAAGGACCAATCGCTGCTGTTTGAAAGGCAGGTCTAATAGTTCGGCATGCCATGCTTGTATCTGAAATTGATCAGACTGACGTACAATCCCCTGCAAGCGGCTTTCAGAACCAGAAGCTTTCGCCACCTCAAACAAGCTTAGCCACTCAAAAACCGATCTATCCCGAGCTTGACCTAAGCAGTCAACAGGCCCAAATGCGCTCCATATCACCAGCAGGACCAGCGTGGTGAAAACATACCCACTTTTTCGGTTATGGCGATACATAAGCAACGGACTCATTGCCCTTTCTTCCCAAAAAATATAAAATCAAAACGATTAGTCGATGCGTACCCGGCGGAACCAACGCTCATTGATGTTCACTCCAAGGCGAATGCGTATATAATTCTCTTGAAGGGGTTGGCCGTTTTTCAAACTTCCCCTCCTGCCGAAGGAGGCGGACAAGCTAATCTGGGAGTAAGCGCGCTCACGGTTGAATACACTTGTACCTTTCCGAGAGGCAGGGAAGCCAAAACCTACCGTAACGGCATTGTCATTAATGGGCTCATCATTGATGCTCAGGTAAGTCCTACCAGAATATCCTCCTATCCTCAGGGCGATTCGTTTGAGGTAACTGTTGCTGGTCCGGTCAGGGATGTATTCCGCTCCCAAGGCAGCCCGGTAACCAGAATTTAGGTCTAATTCATCATCAAAATACTCAAACCTGGTCCAATCTTGAAGACTGAATTCTCCAGATACTTCCCATTTGCCAGGCTTGGTAACAGAGGCCCCAACGGAATACTTGGGGGGTAACACCACAACGCCTTCTTCCACCCCGCCAATGGTGTCAATAACAGAAAGGTTGGCATATGAGGTGGTACGGTCAGAATTCAGGTTAGAGAATGCTTCCACTACCCCGCCAATTCGGAAAAGGACAATGTCATCCACGGAGAAAATCTTTTGATCAGCCTTACGGCCCATAAGGGTATCTGCGTAAATGAACCCTAACTGATAGCCAACTCCACTGATGAAAGCGGACCTATCTACCCGGATGTCCTGAAAATTTGCCAGGTCAGTGGTCACTACAAAGCTCTGCCAACGGTAACGAATAGTTCCGAAAACATAATTCAGGTTGGCACCTACGCTAAGCTTACTTTTGAGAAACTTGGTGGCAATTCCCAAATAAGCCTGATTCAGCCCGCCTTCCGCCGTGTAGGAGGTTACCCCCGTGGCAACGGTGTCTTCAAAGTCAAATTCGTATTCATCCAGAATTTCATATCCAACACCGCTAAAAGGGGCAAAGCCAAAGCTGACCGCAGGTGCTTTATTGGAGGGAAAAACAAACCCAATATTTTGAAAGCCTGCTGAAAATTGGTCCTCATCAGCCTGATTCGTCTGGAGTTCGGTCAGCTGAGCAAATCCAGATATGTCTAATCCAGTATACAGCACATCGGCATAACTGGCGGGATTGATCCGGTTGACAGATGCATAGTTCATCGTGGCTACCCCAATTTCTCCCATAGCAGCATTTCGTGTGGTGGTGCTGCTGAACACCTCCCCTATGCCATATCGAGAATATGGACTGGAAGTGAGGTTTTGTGCCTGGATGAAGGGAAACAGGACGACCAGTAATACACAGGTCGCAAGGCAGTGTCGGATCATGAGGTTGAATAATGTTGTACGATCAAAAATATTCCTTCTAATACCAGATGAGGGGTGGCAAAGTTGATGTTTTTGAGGCGATTTTCAAAGAGAGAAAATCCTCCCCCCGTTGCAAACACTTGCAAATCAGGTCCTGCATATTCCTTGTAGCGGTTAATCACTCCATCAATTTCTTCACTGGTACCATTGAGTACGCCTGATTGAATGCTCTCCTCAGTTGTACCTCCTACCAAGGGAGGATACTCAACAGCATCAACAAGCGGCAGCCTGGCAGTAAACTGGTTCAAGGCCCGAAACCGCAATTCCGGCCCTGGAGAGATGCCCCCTCCACGGTAGTGCCCATCGGCATCTGCAAAATCATAGGTAATAGCTGTACCAATATCTATGACCAAGACGGGAGCACCAGGCGAAATGTCCCTTGCAGCAATAATTCCTGCCACCCGATCAATCCCCAGGGTAGCAGGGGTGGCATACGCAATCTGAATAGGGAGATCATCTGTAACGCTAATGGGAAAACAAGTGACCTGCTTACCTTGCTGCACCGAAGAAAACTGATGGATTTTCACGGCTTCTCCTACGCTGATGAAGCCAATTTGTACGGTTTGCGCTCGGTACGCAGTCAACAGTTGCGCCAGTTCCTCTTCCAGGCTTTCCGACCTGATACGTTTAAACTTCAGCAAATCTCTTGAAGAGGAGAAGACCGCCAGTTTGGCAAAGCTATTGCCAATGTCAATTGCTATACGAACCATGGGAACCGAATTTCTTTCATGTCAAAATACCGGAGGGAGCTTCCAAATTGCACCCCAAGTTTGCCATCAGGGCGACACCCCAGAATGGTACCTTTCATTTCAACTCCATCTACCTCCAGCGGGATCAATTCCTGGTACCCATACAATGCATCATGGTAGTCACGATCGAGGGCCTCAGGGTTTTGTTGCAGTCGGTCCAGCATGGTTTCCATGTACACCAAAACACTATCCAATACTGCAATTAGGTCAAAGGAATAAGATGCCTCCAACCCCATAGAGGTGGCACGATTTTGTAAAGCAGGTGGAAAATGAAGCTGGTTAACATTTATACCCATTCCTATGATAGATGTCTTCAGCTTACTTCCCTCGAATATATTCTCAACGAGAATACCTGCGACCTTTCGCTTTTGGAGCAGGACATCATTGGGCCACTTGACCTGAAGGTCATAGTTGGGAAGGTGGTCCTTAAGTCCTTTCCAAACCGCCAGGCTTGACAATTTATTCAAGACAAATACACGAAAAGAAGGAATATAGGTGGGGTGCAGTATCAAACTGAAGGTCAAGTTTTTACCTGCTTCAGCGTGCCAGATATTTGTGGCTTGTCCTTTACCGGCATACTGGTCATCAGTAATGATCAGGGTTCCCTCGGGTGGGGCATCTTTCAATAATTTATAGGCAAGCGTGTTGGTAGAACTTGTCTCGCTCAAATGAATCACTTGCTGGCCCAGCACATGGGTGGATAATTCCATCTCGCAAATTTCAGGAAAAAAAATCTCATCCTCTTTTTTATCTGAAAATTTGCAGGTATTTTGGATAGTAGAAAGCGATAGATATGATTTTTTATCCATCTGGGTAACCCTTTATGATCAGCTTCGTTTCTTGTAAAGATAGATTACACACACCCGTGTTCATCGTCTAAGCTTATTCTGAAAATAAAGATTTGTTTCAACCCAAATTAATCCCGATCACCTGCGTATGACAGAAGCCACCAGCGCCTACGCACTTACCAACATCGCCATAGAAGGACTAGCAGAAAAAAAAGGAATAGATATCCTTCGAATGGACCTCACACAAGTAGATTCCTCGGTCACTGACTACTTCATTATTTGCACCGGAAGTTCCAATCGGCACGTACAATCCCTTGCCGAATCTGCCCTAGAGTTCGTCAAAAAACAAACTGGGGAAATGCCAATTGCCAAAGAAGGCCTAGAGGCATGTGAATGGGTTCTCCTCGATTTTGTGAACGTAGTGGTCCACATCTTCCAGCAGAAAACCAGGGATTTTTATAAACTAGAAGATTTATGGGGGGACGCTGAGCTGGAAAGTATTGAGGTTACCCCTGCAAATTCCAGAAAGTCGGCCTAGCAGTCTTCCAGCCTAAAATAAAACGTGGCACTCCGGCAAAATGGTTCGGATATGCTTCAGGTCTTCTCCGTTAATATTGGTGAAATGTAGCGAAAGGATTTCCAGTTCGGATAACTGGGCGATTTCCTTTATAGAAGAAAATTTGAACCCATTGCAATACAATTCCTTCAAGTTGGGAAGAAAGGCGAGAAAGCTTATATCCGCGTGGGGATCTTTTGGATAGGATATGTCCAATACTTCAAGCTGGTGCAAGTTTGCCAGCAGCCCCAAATCCTCACAACAGCAGAAGGTAGCATGCAATTCACGTAAATTTATGAGCCCTTCTAGAGGCGAAAGGTCACAAACGGAAGTTTCACTTATGTACAAAACTTCCAGTTGAGGAAGCAAACGCAGGGGTTCCAGGCTAGTAATTTGATGGCCTGCGATGTCCAATTCCGTAATGGAAGATAGCTTTTTGATGTCCGAATCAGAAAATTTACGATCAAGTTGAAGTGTTTCCGCCAGAAGATTTTTCCAGCCCACATCAAGTGATTTCCTTGTTACTGTCATAGTGAGGTCAATTATTTGGAAGGCGAATAATTTTAAAATAACTAATATTTATCTTCCAATTGCGCTTGTAAGAAATTTAGTATGTAATAAAATACAGCATTGATTAAACAATTGCCATCACTTGCCATATATCGAATAGATTAAAATTAAATTGAAAGGTTACCCCTACGAGCTTAATGGGACTTCTTAGGTTAGTGTTTAAACTCATTAAAAAATACCAACACGTAAGACAAAGGGGAATTCCGTAAGTATTTTTAGTTAAAATAAGCTTGTAAATAATTGATTTTCATATCCATTTCGAGGAACCTTCTTTCGTAGGCGGTGAGGACTTTTGCGTCCGCTGAAATACTTTCATCTCCGTGAAGGTCAAAACTTAATTGGTTAAATGTAAGCAAGCCTCCTTTTACAAATTCCTCAAGACTGTAGTGAAACAAGGGTAAATTATCTGTCTTATAATGGAGTTTACCTCCAGGCTTCAACACTTTTTGATATCCTTTTAGGAATGCAGTATTGACCATACGGTGTTTAGCCTGACGCTTTTTGGGAAACGGATCGGGAAAGGTTATCCATAATTCTTCTGCTTCATTTTCCAGAAAATGATTTGCCAACTCAAGAAGGTTTAAGCTAACAAAGCCAATGTTGTGTATGCCTTCGGACAAAGCTCGCTGAGCGGCACGCCACATTCTGTCCATTTTCAGGTCCACTCCTACAAAATTTCTTCCGGGAAAGCGTTTTGCCAATTCAAAGCTAAAATCTGCGTGCCCACAACCAAGTTCCAGGGTCAGGCTTCCCTTTTTTCCAAAAAAAGTACTCCAATGCCCTGGGGAGCATTCACTCGCATGAAAGCAATTGGGAAATTCTTGAAATTGCTGTTTTCTTAAAGTTTTGCGCCTTGCCATGATACCATCATTACAAGGCGCAAAACTACTACTTTTTCAGAGACCTCATTATTTTATTACCAATACCTCAGAGGTCGTTTGCAATGCAGTTTCAAGTATCACCAGGTATAAACCGGCATCCAGTCCCTCTGTATTTATAGAAGAATCAGAAGGATTTTCATAGGGACTCATCTCATAAGATTTAATTACTTTCCCCAGAGGAGATTTTAGGGTAACCTTGGTGATTTCATGTGCGGAGCCAAAGGCGATTTGAAGGTCTTCTCCAGCTTCTTGGGGTTCGTATCTCCACCCACCTTCAGATTGGTGAGAGGGTTCGGCATCAAGAGAAGGGGATTCGAAAAAATCATCAGGTTCAACTGATGCGTACTGAGCAAAGGCAGAAGTAAACATACTTCCACTAACCCATAGGATAAGAAGAGTGA
>JBCDIQ010000325.1:0-6830 GCA_039024295.1 Bacteroidota bacterium
ATCTCCATAACCATACTGAATTCAGCCTCCTGGATGGGGCTGCTAAAATTGTTGACCTAACTGAAAAGGCAGCAAACTGCAATATGTCACATGTAGCCATTACGGATCACGGTAACATGTATGGGGTGCCTAAATTTGTATTGGCGGCAAAGAAAAAAGGGATTAAACCCATTGTAGGCTGTGAATTTTACATCATTGATGGAGATGCTACTCAGCAGGACAAAACCAAAAAGCGCTACCACCAGATCATGTGGGCCAAGGATGCCGAGGGGTATCACAATCTGGTGAAGTTGTGTTCTTATGGCTACACGGACGGCTATTACTATAAACCGAGAATTGATAAAAATATCCTGCGTCAGCACAATAAAGGCGTGCTGGCCTCCACATGTTGTTTGGCCTCGGAAGTAAACCAAACCCTCATTCAAAAGGGGGAAGACGAAGCGGAGAAGGTGCTGAAGGAGTACATGGACTTGTTTGGTAAGGAAAACTACTACGTAGAAATCCAACGCCATACCCTTGGCGACATGGAAACCTGCAATGAGTGGCTCATTCGCATGTCCAAAAAACATGGCCTTAGGGTCATTGCCACCAATGATGTCCATTACGTCAATGAGGAAGACTCTGAGGCACACGACCTTCTGCTTGCATTGCAGACGCAGTCAGATTACAACGACACCAATCGATTCCGCTTTACCGATGATAAAGGCCGACTCAACCCCCGGTTTTATTTCAAAACGGGGGAAGAGATGCTGGAACTGTTTCAGGACATACCAGAATCACTGGATAACACCCTGGAACTGGCGGACCGCTGTAATTTTGAGATGAATCTCACAGGGGACATGATCCTGCCACAGTACAAGGTTCCTCCTCAGTTCAAGGACATGGACGATTACCTCCGCCATATGGTGTATGAGCGATTACCGCGGCGGTACCAGGAAGTCACGACAGAGATTCGGGAGCGTGTGGAGCGGGAATTGGCCATTATCAAAAAGATGGGATATGCCGGGTACTTCCTGATCGTGCAGTCCTTTACCACAGAAGCGCGAAACAGAGGCGTGTATGTGGGGCCAGGTCGGGGTTCGGCAGCAGGGTCTGTGGTTGCCTTCATCCTGGGGATCATCGACATTGATCCGCTTACCTATGATTTGCTGTTCGAACGATTTCTGAATCCTGAACGGGTTTCCCCTCCAGATATTGACATCGACTTCGACGATGAAGGCCGCCAGCAGGTAATTGACTATGTGGTGGAAGAATATGGGCGAAAATCTGTATCGCAGGTAATCACCTACGGAACCATGGGGGCCAAAACAGCCCTTCGGGATGTAGGTCGAACCCTGGGAATTCCTCTCTCCGAGGTAAACCGAATCGCCAAGATGGTTCCGGACAAGCCGGGCATGACTTTTAAAAAGGCTCTAGATCCCGAAAAAAACCCGGACAACTCTCATGAGTTAGCAGAACTGTTCAAAAGCCCCGATCCGCTCATCAATAAAATGATGCGCTTTGCCAAGACCCTGGAAGGAACAGCGCGTCATACAGGGGTTCATGCGTGTGCGGTGATCATTGCGCCAGGTGATGTGACCAATTTTGCGCCGGTGGCGCTCGGCAGAGACAAGGTAGTCACCACCCAATATGACGGCCCTATGGCCGAAATGTGTGGCCTCCTAAAGATGGACTTCCTCGGATTGAGGACCCTTTCTATCTTGAAAACCGCCATTCGCCTAACCAAGGAAAACCACGGAGTCGAAATAAACCCGGATGAAATTTCGCTCGAAGACGAGAAGACATACGAGTTGTACCAGCGGGGAGATACCGTGGCTACCTTCCAGTTTGAGTCTGACGGGATGCGCAAATACCTGCGCCAGCTTAAGCCGACCAATATTGAGGACTTGATCGCAATGAACGCCCTGTATCGACCAGGGCCGATGGACAACATCCCTTCCTTCGTCAACCGGAAGCATGGCAGAGAAAAGATCAACTACCCTCATGCCATGCTCGAGCCCATCTTGAAAAACACCTATGGCATCATGGTGTACCAGGAGCAGATCATGCAAGTGGCCCGAACCATGGGGCAATACACCATGGGAGGTGCCGACCTTCTTCGCCGGGCGATGGGCAAGAAGAAGCATGACATCATGGCGAAGGAGAAGGTTAACTTCATTAAAGGAGCTGGAGATCAAGAGGTCGAAAAGAAAGTAGCGGATGAGGTGTGGGCTTTGATGGAGAAATTTGCCAGCTATGGCTTCAACAAAAGTCATAGTGCTGCCTATTCCGTCCTAGCCTTCAAGACGGCCTACATGAAGGCCCACTACCCTTCGGAGTACATGGCGGCCGTATTGACGCACAACGCCAGCGACATAAAGAAAATCACTTTTTTCATTGAGGAATGCCGTCGGATGGGAATTGAAGTACTGCCTCCGGACGTCAACGAAAGTAAGGCGTTGTTTTCGGTGAATAAAAATGGGCAAATCCGATTTGGGCTGGAAGCCATAAAGGGTGTAGGTCATGGTGTGGTAGAAACGCTCGTGGAAGAGCGCGAACAAGAAGGAGAGTTTGAATCTATCTATGACCTCACCTCCCGTATGCCGCCAAGGTCTATCAACCGGAAAACGTTGGAATCATTGATTTACGCCGGCGCGCTCGACTGCTTTACAGACGTCAAGCGATACCAGTATTTCCTGCCTGCTGTTGCTGGGAAGGATGACATGAATGTGCTAGAAAGAGCCATCTCCTATGGCAGCAAGGTTCAGCAAGAAAAGAATAGCATGCAAACCAGCTTGTTTGGTGCTATGGGCAGCGGCAATGGGTATGGAGATGAGCCCACCATTCCCATTGGCAACATGAAGGATGGGAAGGTGGTAGAAGCCTGGACCCGGCTGCAGGAATTGAACTATGAAAAGGAAGTGATTGGGTTTTACCTTTCAGGTCATCCACTGGAGCGGTACAAATGGCAAATTGAGGCATTTACCAATACCACCATCAGCGACCTGGAAGACAAGCGAAACCAGGAGGTAAAAATTGCGGGGATTGTCACCAGTGTGACGGAGCGAATGACCCGGAAAGGCAAAAAGTTCCTTTCGTTCACCATAGAAGATTTCAGTGATTCCATTGACTTGGTGCTGTTCAATGACCTGTTTGTGGAATTCAGAACCCTGATTCAGCCGGATGAAATGGTGTTCATCACCGGGAATTACCAGCCACGATGGAATGACCCTACAGAATTTGAGATGCGGGTCCGCCAGATTCAGCTCATGGATGAAGAATTATTTGAAAAGATGGTCAAATACGTGGCGGTAGAGATTCAGGCTGCCACCTTCCACCAGGATCAACTCAACCAACTTACGAAGCTTATTCACCAGTATCCAGGAGAAAAGCACCTGAAATTCAAGCTTCTGGACCCTAAGGTTCGTGGTAGTGTAGAAGTTCTGTCAGGAAGTACACGTGTAAGGCCCTGCGCCCCATTCATTGATGGACTTAGGGAGTTGGGGTACCGGTTCCGTTTGAACTAGTGCTTCCAGCACTGGGCACCCTGATCATTTCTACCTGCCTAACGGTCGGAACAAATCCAAAGGACCTCAGGGCAAAGTCCGTTGGGGCATGGCTCGCATCTACATTTACCATATCGAGTCGCAGGCTACTGGATCGCGCGCCCATGTATTTGGTCATGGCTCGCCCAAACCCTTTTCTGCGATGATCTGGGTGAACCGCCATTTGTAACACATAACCGTAATCTGGATCAAAGGCTGCACACCCAATGAGATTTTCTCTTTCAAGGGCTGCAATCCAGCGACAGTTTTTCTCCAACCTCCTAGCAGAGGCATAGCTATTCTGCCAGGACGGGTTCCAACTGGCCAGCGGGTTGAGTTGCGCTTGAGTGGGAGCATCTATCTGTACAAATTTATACGGAAGAGAATACGCAGCAGACCGTGCAGGACTTTTGTAACATTGAAGCGAACGGGTCTCTTCAAATCCGAGTGACCTGTAAAAGGCATACGCAAGCTGGTTGGCAGCAATACACTCCAATAAAAGTGTTGTATCCGGGTACGCCTCAAAAAGCGCATGGTACAATTTTCGGGCAAGCCCATTCCGACGGTGGTCAGGAATAATTCCCATGCCTGCATTGTAAAAGGTAGAGGCTCCTTGCCACTCCCCTACCCCAGTCAGCAATAAACCCACTAAACGTCCTTTTGCAGATTTAGCCCCAAAAGATCGAGACAAATCGACCCCATCTCGTTGGATTTTCCACCTTAAAATCGACTGAGATAAATTGATTGGCCCAATGAGGTAGTCTGAAAATGCCTGATTAAAGCAAATTCTGATTTCATCCAGCGTACACTGGTTTAGCCTTACGATATGGTACACATCGGCCATAAGAGGACAGGAATATTACTTAACAGCGGCCAGGCTTAAATTGGGAAATGGCTGCATGGGATCGTGGTAGCTTTGGTACAGGTAGTAGCCTTCAGCATAAACCGTTACCAACACCTCGGGTTTACGATCCTTTACCGGAATTACCAAGGTAAAATTCCCATCAGCATCCGTTATGGCTTCTGCTGACCCAATTTTCACTTTCGCATTGGCCAGCAAACTGGTCTCTCCAAAGATTTTCCCGCTTATCCGGATTGGCCCCGCAACGACAGTTAATGCAACTGGCTCGCCTGATAGGGTGAGGTTTTTTTGTGACAACTGCCAGCCACTTGACTCTAAAGCAACTTCACATGTTTTTCCCCGATGAACAGCAGGAACTCCTTTAAAGAGTGCCTTGCCAGATTGAGCAGGAGCAGCGACGGTTCGATTCCCCACCATTAGGTTCACTGTTCCGCTTCCGGTAAATGGGTTACCCGCTTCGTCCCTAAGCAATACTTCCTGATCAAAGGGGCCGGATGGGCCACAGGCAACCATCAGTCCCAATAAGCTCGCGAGGATAACCGTCCGTTTCATAGCTCAAAAATACGGGACTTGGGGGAAAAAGGAAATGGGGTACTGATTTCAAAAATCAAATGGCACAGTTTCTCCGTTATTCGCTTGATCTATCGATTTAAATAAATGTTTTGCGTTAGCCTCAGAGGACAATAAATAAGCAGTTTCCTTCAATGTGGAAACTGACTGGATCGGAACGAGTACAACCTGTCTTCCATTCTCCATCCTAACGCATATCTCTATTCCCTTTTCATCCACTAAATTTATATAGTAGTCTATTCGAGATTTAAATTGGTCAAATGGGACAGTTTTCATTACACTATATTTTTACTTTGGGAAAGACTATTGCAAGAAGCCAAATTAAATTTACCCTTTTATCACCAAAATCTGCAAAAAAGCCATTAACTCCATCAGCAGGGCAATCCCCATATGGATGAACACTCCTCCAAGGATATTTTTGCTCCGAAGGGCAATGACTCCCAGAATGTATCCTCCAAAAATGGAACTGATAGATTCTCCCAGGGGTTTGGCAAAGTGCCGGGCACAGTACACGCTCGCCATTGGGAGCACCGTTCCTTTGCCTAACACGCCTGCAAGTCCGATGACCAAGAAGCCCCGAAAGATCAATTCTGTCCAGACGAAATCTGCTCCATAGAGAAATTCAAATGTTCCAATTGCAGCCCACTGGGGCAGGAGTTCCATTCCTTCGATTCGGTGTAGTTTGATGCGAGGGTAATAGCTGCTGAAGTCCTGGTTAAAAGAGGCCCCCACCACTAGTGGTACCATGAGCAGCATCATCCAGGCATAGGGTTGCCATTCAAACCCTTTGACAGTCAATCCATAGAAATTCGGGATTTTATGTTTATCCTCATACCATTTCCAGAACAGGTAAAGCGGCACAAATACACACAGATAACTGACCAGGTTTACGGCACAACGGCGAAGAAAATACCGATCCGCTGCGTTTAGGGGAAGTTCGTATAAATAATCGTGGTAATAGAAGACCACATCAATGCTCAACACGAACATGCCGAAACTGGTTTTTAGCCAGAATTCTTTTGACCTCAGCAGGTGGAACTCCTCGTGGAAATAGATATGGCAGGCCAGCCCGAAATAATAGGGAATGCCATAAAACAGGAGGTAGTGAAAGACGAAGTATTCATTGCCACGGTGTTCGCGCCTGAGGTAACGCTCAATGGTCTTCCCCTTCATTTCCGGGATAAATTCATGAAGCCCGTAGTTGAGGGCCAGAATAAACGCCAGGAAAATCCCCATCGTGAGGTAGTAGCCCCACTTAAAATCTGCTTTGAGGTGATCCCGCAGGTAACCGATGATTTTCTTCACAGAAATGAGATTTCGCGCCAAGATAGGGGGAGAAGGGGAGAAAAGGAATTATATTGAAATAATGCTCAAGTCTTGGAAATGGTTGTGATACAAACTCTTTCTGTAAACATGAGGACCTTAACATTCATCATCCTGCTTTTCCCTTGTTATTCCTATACACAGAATCTATCTCCTTATTTGGCAGATAGCACCCAACTCTCACGAGACTCCATCCCCGCATTTGAGTTTCCCTGGACGGTTCTGTTTGGGATGCCCCTGATTCAGAATTCAGAAGCCCAGATTGATATTCGGTTTTCGGAAGGAAGCGGTTTTCATCGATCAGGAAGTTTAATGAGGTTATTTACCACAGAAAAGGATAAATGGAAAGCTGAAAGGTATGAATATGAAGCTTGGGGACTCCTTCCTTTTGATCGAAAAGCAAAAAAAGTGTTATGTTTTTTTAATTCTGTTTCCGAGCAGTATGAAGCACACGATCCTGAGAAGGAATCAAGCTTGGATTCCCTTCAAAGGCGTTCTTTGATTACCCTCTACTACAAAAAACACAAACTAAGAATAAAGGGGAGAAAATG
>JBCDIQ010000326.1:0-6822 GCA_039024295.1 Bacteroidota bacterium
ATAGCAGGGATACGCAAAAGCAAAATCGGCACATAAGCTAAACGAAAGATCATACATCTTTTCCCGCATCAGAGCTGATTTCACCAGCATGCTCTGGTGTACGAATGGCAGGCGTTTCCAAAAGGTCGCTAAGGGGCTGGCCGTTTGCAGGCGGGTAAACCCACTGTCAGGATAATGGATTTCGGTGTGGCCATATAGAAAATCGGCATCTTTCTGCGCTTGCTGCATAACTTTTTCCAGAACTTCTGGAGAGGCAATCTCATCTCCAGCATTCATGAAAATTAACCACGTGCCCTTGGCTTTTTTGATACCTTTATTCATCGCATCATAAATCCCCTCGTCCTGCCCAGAATCCCATTGGGCTATATGGGATGCATACTGATGAATGATAGGTAGGGAGTTGTCATTGCTACCCCCATCTTGAATGATTAATTCCCAGTCCTGATAACTTTGGCCTATAACCGATTGGATGGTTCTCTCCAATCCAATTCCATCGTTAAAGTTAACGGTGATAATACTCACAGTGGGAAGGGCCATATAAGCTACTTTAGAGGCTTGGGGGCGAGTAAATCGTGTAAAGTTCCAATGATTCCTTCCTGAGTCTTCAGGTTCAGCTTGTACTTATACATCTTATCTGAAAAGGTAAAGTCTGTTGTGTCGATCAGCTTAGCTGCACGTTTTGCTCCCTTTCTGTTTCCGGAAAAAACCAGAAAATTCGCAAAAGCAATCATAAAATAAGCAAGGGACGACTTGATAAGGGTAGGAGATATTGCCCCTTTATCAAGGTCAATTTGATAGTCGAAATCAATCGCCGTTTCTTCTGCGATAACCGCTGCATAGTTGTCGAACCCAAAGGATTTTGCAAGGCTATAAGAGATAGAATTTATGTCTTTATAATTGGTGTCAGTGCCCTCAACGGTTTTTGAGTCATCATGATACCTAAAGTTTAGGATCGCATCTGGAATTTCTTTTGCCTTATCTGCTCCAAAATACAGCAGCCACTTGATCCACCATTCCCTGTCCATGGCATAATGAAGAGATTTGCTTAGGGGACCCATTTTATCAACGGCTGTTTTACTGAAAAAAATGGCAGGTTGACTGAAGCTGGCAAGTCCAATTGCCTTTGCTGTGTTTCCATCAAACAGCAAAGTTCCTTTTTCACGACCCTCCACTTCTTCAATACCAAAGAGAGCAGATTTTCCAAAGACAGCTTCAAACGCTCCCCCTTGATAAGCATACCCGATCTTTTCCAATGCCCCCGGATTAAAGTAATCGTCGGAATTACACCAATTAAACAGGTCCCCTGTACTCTGGGCTAAGCCTTTATTGATGGCATCACTTTGTCCCCCATCCGGCTCAGATACCCACTTGGTAAGCCAGGGAGAATACTTTTCAAGGATTTCCTTGGTTTCGTCTGTACTTCCGCCATCCATCACGATATATTCAAGTGCAGGGTAGTTTTGTAAGAGGATGGATCGGATGGTTTCTTCAATATATTGTCCTTGATTATAGCTGGGCGTAACCAGGCTAATTTTAGGATATGGGATGCTTGGCCCATAAGATTCTGGGGAAACCTCTTCAGTCCATGGCCAGCCGGACTTTTGGGCAGGAGGGGGAGGAAGTTCTTTCAGCAAGGAGGGTCGTGAGGGCATAAAGGAGAAATTTCCAGTTTGTTGGGGTTAATCAATTGAAGGGTATTGAAAGAACTGCTTAGGGGATTTATTTCAATTCCAGCACCATCACGCCGGTGGCAGGAACCTCAATCTCGTTAAGAGAAGAGATATTTTGACCGCTTGTTACTTCTCTGGCAGCACTAAATCCAGCAAGCCGCTCTTCGAATCGATCCATAGAAAGGGTTTGGGCTTCCTTATTTTGGTTTAGGATCACCATAACAGTTTGTTCTGGATGGTAACGAAAGTATACATATACCCCTTTCTCTGGCACAAACTGCATCAGTTTTCCCCTGCCAATTGCGGGAGAAGTTTTACGAAATGCCAGCAGGGATTGCAGGTAATTGAAGGCTTCATTTTCCATTTCTGTTCTACCTGAAGCAAGAAATTTATTTACGCTGTCACCCGGCCAGCCACCTGGAAATGGCATTCTTACTTTCTCATGGTTATCCCAGTCAAAATATTCACCTGCAAGGTATTCCGTGCCATAATACAGACAGGGAATCCCACGCGTAGTCAACAGGAAAGCTACGCCCATTTTGTACTTATTCAGGTCTTTACCCACCACTTCGAAAAATCGGCTTATGTCGTGGTTATCAAGAAATACAACATTGCGAGTGGGGTCATGGTACACAAAGTCCTTGGCCAGGGTATAGTACAGCCTTGCGACTCCGTCTGTCCACCCAAAATCTTTGGTCAGGGCGTCATTTAAGGCATAATGGAGCTGGAAATCAGTCACTGCAGGCAGGTGAGAAGTGCTGTTTTTATACCCGGTTTTTTCAGTAAAAAATGATTGGATCGGTACACCATGAACCCAAGTCTCTCCGTAAAGTGTGAGTTGAGGGTATTCCTTTCGCATTGCTTTACACCAATCTGCCATGAAGGATTGACTGGGGTAAGCATAGGTGTCAATGCGATAAGCATCCAGGCCTGTATGCTCCACCCACCAAATGTTGTTCTGAATCAGGTAGCGAGCAACGTGTTCGTTTTCCTGGTTTAAATCAGGCATATGGGTGTCAAACCATCCATTTGACATCAATTCTTTGTCTTTTGCGGAGGCATATGGATCCAGCAGGGTAGGCGCACGGTAGGTGGTCTTCGTAAACGTATCCCATTGATTTAGCCAGGTTGGATCGGGTAAATCCCGGATAAACCAATGTTGGTCTCCGACATGGTTGTGAACAATGTCCATCACTACCTTCAGCCCTTTTTCATGGCAGGCCTCCACCAATTGTTTATATATCGCCACATCTCCTAGACGTGGATCAACCTTGTAATGATCTGTAAACGCATATCCGTGATAAGATTCGTGTGGCTGGTCATTTTCCTGAACGGGATTTAGCCAAAGAGCCGTTACCCCCAGCTCATCGAAATAGTCCAAATGGTCTATGATTCCTTTTAGGTCACCTCCTCTGCGTTGGTAAAGTGCTGTATCCGCCGGGTCAATTTCCTGCTGCATACTGGCAATTACATCATTGGACGGGTCTCCGTTGGCAAACCTGTCAGGCATGAGCAAGTAAATAACGTCTGCCTGTGTCAAGCCCTGCACCCTTTCTTCCCCTTTTTCCCGCGCTTTTAATTCATACGTAAAACTTGTGGAGGCCTTGTTGGTGGGATGCGTCAAGCTGAACACGAGTCTTCCAGGTTTTGTCTCTGGGGCAATATTCAGTCGAATGAATAGATAATTGTCGTTTTTTAGACGGGTGGTTCCAAGTAGCTCCACCCCTTCGTAGGGCATCATATCTATCTGCTGAAGGGCAAGTCCCTCGCCATATACCAGGAGTTCTAATTCATCCGATGCCATTCCCACCCACCAGTTAGGCGGATCAATGCGCTGGATGGGACTATTCTGGGCAAAAGTTGCCAAAAAACAGGCCGTTAGTAGGGATGTCAATATCGACTTTCTCATCAGATTGGCTAGTTGGTTCGGCCAAGATAGCAAGCTTTTCCACAAATGAGAAAAGGCCTGTGCCACTGGCACAGACCTACACACATACACACGTAATTTTTTTAAAAAGGGGAGCTCCCTCCTGGAAGCCCCCTTCTAACAACAATAGAATGAGAAACACACTGAAACTCGTTGGCTTATCTTTGAAGCCATATTTTTTTCACCAATTGACGATCGTTGTGGCGTATGTGGAGCATCAACAGGCCATTTGGCTGGTGTTCGGGAAACCTCATGCGCCACCCTTCCTGATGCTTTTCCAGTCGGCCGACTTGCTGTCCTTGCAGATTAAATGCCTGGACAGAAACCTCTTCGGAAAACTCCTGTGCTATTCGAATGAAGACATCTCCGGTGGAAGGATTGGGGTATACCCGCCAGTTGTCTGGGGAAAGGGGATCATTATTGGATACGTTCCGGTCCCGAACCACAATTTTTACTTCCTGGGTCTGGATAGGCAACTCTGTTCCGTCTGGGCGAATGATCCGAATTCGCTCAAAAGCAAGACGTAATGTATCTTCTCCCGTACGCTTTCCTGCTATATCATCTACCATGATGATATCAAAGCGGGCGATTTGACCGTAGCTGCTTCTGAAACCCAGGTCATTCCTGCTGATGCCCACGTCAATTTTCCCATCATTAAAGCGGTCTCGTTGCAGGCTAAACATATCTGTGTACTGTGTTCCCAGCCAACAAGAATCTAAGTTCATTTTTGCTGATCCACTGTCTACTACCTGAGAATTATAAGAAACGGTAAACGCTATCCCGTACACACTGTCTGCAGGGAGGGTATCAGTGCCAAGCAGAATAGGAATATTTAGGGTATCACGTGTTCTTACTGCCTGGGCAGGAGGCTGAAACAGGAGGAAAGGACTTCCTGGTCCACCGGTTTTGAAGCTCCCTTTTTGGTGGCTCAGGTCATAATTCTGCTGAATGGCAAGCGTATCATTTAGGTCTATAATTCCATCTCCGTTAGCATCTACAAAAACCTTATCCAATCCGCCGGGTAAAGTGTCTCCCCAAGCTGTGGGTTGTTTGCCACTCCAGGAAAGGTCATTCGATGAACGAGGAGCACCAACTGAGCCATAGCCTAAGCCTATGGACAATACATCCAGGTTGTTTGCGGTACCGTCGTTGTCTGTATCTCCAGGCCACACGCACAAAGGGGCAGGCAATACATGAACGGTATCGTTTACCTCACATCCTGAAGTGATGTCCCGTAAGGTCAGGGCAAACATCCCCGCGGAACTTACACGGATCGAATCATTATTAAAGGGAGGAGGGGTATTCCAAGTGTAGGTGTACAGTCCAGATCCTTTAAATATGTTTGGCTTCAAGGTCAAGGTGTCTCCGGGACAGAAAAACAGGCTGTCGGCTGCCTCTGCTAGCTGCATGTACAGGCAAGTGTCACGCACATCGATAATGACAGCTTGCTCATGAATTCTCCCTGGTCCACACCATATCGGCGACTCTACTGCAGAGAGGATAAAAGAATGGCGCCCAAATTTTTGAGGGTTCCAGCTGAATGTACCGGTAGGCAGGGTATCTGTAAAGCTGTTGATCACCACAGCCTGGGTACTATCAAAAAATTCTGCTGTGGGATCTGGAAGCCCTTCCCACGAAAGGGTTGTTTCTAAACTGCCTCCATTATCAGGGTCGATCGCTTTAAAGCTGATGTTCATCTGGCGGCCTAAACTTGCCCTGACGACAAATGAATCAACCCAAGTAGCACCGCTGATAAATCCATTATTTTTTTGAGGAGAAGGAATTACAGGTAGATTGGGAGTTGGAGGGGAAACAAATCCATCAACAGTTTGTACCATAAAATCACGTGAATACCTGCCAATTAATTGTCCTTGACGATATTCACGAACCTCCAGGCACACAGGCCCCACTACAGCACCTCCAGGTTGAGGCATAAAACTCAGATTTCCTGTTAAAGGATCTAGCTGTACCTCCCAATCAGGACCCAGGGGTGAGGTAGCAAAATATCCTCCTGCATAGGGGACTGGACTACCACTGCTGTCCATACAAGGGATGAGGACATATCCCAAAGAATCACCGTCTGGATCATTAGCTCCTAAGCTTATCCTCGAAAGAGTAGAATCATCTAAATATATGGCTGCTGGCGCGAGGAATTCAGGTGCATGGTTTCCTTCGAATAGGGGATCTGTATCCACCAACATTGAAATGGATAAATGACTATCTGCCGCTCCACTCGTAATGCTATCAGATCGGCAACAACTTCTGTAAATGATCTCGTACTGACAAGTAGGTGCCATTTGGAAAATTCTGCTGAAAGTAACTTGCTCAATCCCAGGTAGGAATGGGCTAGGTGACCCTCCACAGTTTGTAGGTAAGGTGGGGCATAAAGGAGTTACGTCAACAGCACTCCCTACTTGCCAAGGGGATTCCGCAACAGGAACGGTACATCCATTTAATACAAAAGAAAGCGCAGGGGTATCTGGAGTATTCGGGGTGGTTGAACACTCATAATAACGCGTAAGAAAAACCTCGTAGCGTTGCCCCCCAAGTGCTTCATAACGAAGTTCTGCTCCCCATTCATCGGCAGCAAATCCCTTTGTAGGAACTCCTGCTCCCCAAAGGAGAAGCCCTAAAAGACACCAAATGTTGAACTGTGATTTCATAGGATTGCTAATCAGCCAGCGTTTTCATGATACAATGAAGCCAATACTATTGCCTAACAAAAAAACTATTTTGGTATTTTCTGAATAGGATTTTGGTAAAATGAGATTGATGATTAAAAATAAGTATTTGATATTCAGTTTATAACTAAATTATTTATATTCTGTTGGCTGATTTTTCTGAAAAGTTTATTTTTGGGCATGCCCAGTAAAAAACTTGTTGATGCCTTAAGATCCCTTGATTCGAAAGAGCTTAAACGATTTGGTCAGTTTGTCCGGTCTCCATTTTTTAATAGAAATCCTAGGCTTATAACGTTTGTGGAGGTCCTTGAGAGGGCTGCTCCAACATTTGAGGGACCTGAACTCGAAAAGGAAAAGCTCTTTGTTGCAATGTATGGTCCAGAGGTACCCTACCAAGAGCAAAAAGTATATGACCATATTTCATTTTTGATGCGGTTACTAGATAGCTTTTTAGCCCAACTGAGTTACGAATCTGATGAAGTAGCTCAGAAAAGCTATCTGCTTGAAGGATTAACCGACAGAAATTTAGATCAGCATTTTTCCC
>JBCDIQ010000327.1:0-6812 GCA_039024295.1 Bacteroidota bacterium
AATAAGTAGATCGTGAGTACTTCTTCATCACTAAACTTAGGAGTGGCATTGTTGCTGAAGCGTTGACAGGACCACCTTAATTCGCTAGTATAGCACTCACATACATAGAGGTAGAGAGCGATTATTCTGTCTTCTTTTTTCTCACATTAAAGATAGACGCTTTCTGCCTCTTTCTTTTTATAGCTCAAATAGCGATTCGCATTGAATAATGTCAAATAGTCCAGTTACTCGTAGTTGCCTTTTCGTTTGAGTTCCTGATTTATTATCAAATAAAGAAATCTACATATGTTAACACATGACAAAAGTCATATATAGAAATATTTAATTATCGAATAAGTAAAATTACGTACAAATTTATACAGACATATATTTTCCTTCCCCCCTATTTTTTCCGCATCTTGCAACAAAAATTTTCCATGCGTTTTCTGCTTCTTGCCCTTTCATTTTGCGTTTCGACCCTAGCAACAGCACAAGTGCCTGTTAACCTAAATAGTTCCAACATCACTTTTCCAGGCACATTTGAGGATCAGCCGGATTCCATTTTTCTAAGGCTGACCAATACCGGCATGGAACCCTCGGAAGTAGAGGCAGCAGTAATTTTGGGTACCTATCCGATTTTTGATCAGCCAGCTTTTTCCGTTAGTCCGGCTCAATTGGTCCTACCGGCTAACGGGGTGGATTCTTTCAGCATCAAATTCTCGCCTCGGCACAACATTCAGCATGTTTCTACGCTGGTTCTGACTACTGGCGCAGGGGAAATCGCTGTTGAACTTGAAGGACAAGGGAAGTACAGGAATACCTATTATGTCTCCACGGAAAACACCTCGGAGGAGGCGTTAAAATCTGCCTTGCGCACCCGACTGGCCCAAGGCTACCGTCAGCTAAGTTACAATGCTGCCCGCGACCGGATGTTTTTGGAGATTGATAACCAACGACTAAACGGGCAGGGGGCTTCTGTCAATACCCTGGAATGTGTGTACACCGGCAGGCAAATAACGGGATATACCAGCAGGTCAGCGGCTCAGTCTCAGGGAAACTTCAACACTGAGCATACCTATCCGAGGTCTTTTTTTAATTCCAATTTGCCCATGCAGTCGGATATCCACCACCTGTTTCCAACGGATCAGACGGCCAACAGCCGCAGGGCAAATTTTCCTTTTGGAACGGTATCAGGAAGTGCTTCCTGGCAGGTGGGAGGCTCTAAGCTTGGAACCAACAATGTGTTTGAACCACGAGACCAGCACAAAGGCCTGGTGGCCCGGGCCATGATCTATTACCTGCTGAGGTATGGAAATGATGGGGGATTCTTTACCTCTCAGGAGGCCATCTTGCGCCAGTGGCATGAAGATTTCCCTCCTACATCCATTGACCAAAATCGGAACGATGGGATTTTTCGTGAGCAAAACAACCGGAATCCTTTGGTGGATTACCCCCAATTTCTGGAGCGGATTCAATCCCTTTCCAGCAGCTCTTCCCAGCCCATGACCAGTAAGCTGGTGCTTGCGCAGGATACGGTAACGGTTGAGCAGTTTCCTGCACAAGGACAGTACTATCCAGTCATTATCGCAAACGAAGGCACAGTTCCGTTGGAGGTAGGAGCCGTTATTGCTTCCTTACCTGCCATTCGGATAAACAACCTTCCTTCCTTCCCCTTGACCATTGATCCAGGCACTTTTTTCGAGCTTCAGCTGACCTTCGATACATCTGCCGATTCTTTATTTCCAGCCGCACTGACCATTTCTTCCGATGCCACCGAGGGACTGCAAGAGCAGGTTCTGCCCTTTGTTGCTGGTACAAACTTGAATGTTTCTCTGGAAGATCGGTTTCCGGCATGGGGAAAGCCCAGTTTTTTCCCAAATCCAGCCAGCGAGTTTCTTTCTCTTAAGTGGGAGGCCGGCCTCACCGGCAATATCGATATTCGCCTTATGACCCTCCAGGGAGAAGTCCTTTGGGAAGGAAGGCTCCATGAGGGAAGTACTGGCATGGAAATTCCGATTTCTCCTGCTTGGGCCAATCAAACGCTGTTGCTGACCTTGGATTATCAAGGAGTAATCTGGCAAGAAAAGGTCATTCTGCATCGATAAACCCTAAAATGCCGAAAACCACCTAAGCAATTTCCGGCGAACTGTACGTAGCTATAGTTTTCCAAATTAGGATATGTGATGTTTGATCATTGATCATTGGGGATTCTACGGATCAACTCTCATCATCCTGCATAACATGTACCTCCGGTCTCCGACCGGAGATGAATACGCCGTTAGGATACCGGCGGTACAGGGTTCGTTGCTCACCCTGATTTTCACAAAACTTTCCTTGGTTGACTATAGGTGTTAAGGTGTTATTGTTTGATCAACTTCTGCTGAGCAGCTACCTGCCCATTTTCCTGCCAGCAGGTAAGGAGGTACATCCCATTCGCATATTGAGACACATCAAACGTGGCCTCAACTGTATTTCCAACAGTGGCTGCCATGGGTTGGGTTTGCAAAACGCGTCCATTCATGTCCGTGAGTGCTACCACAAGGTTGGCAGTCGACTCCGGCTTGATACGAATTGACACATAATCGACAACAGGGTTGGGGTAAACCTGAAAATCAACTTGGATGGTAGGCCCAATACTGTTAATCACATCCAGGTAACCTTGCTGGAACCCCTGGACAAAGAGGAGCGATCCGCCACTTAAAGGACTGGCTACGGCCTCTCCTATCGTTTGGCTTAAGGTATAGGTACCTGCTTGGGCTTCGTTTCCGCCAGAAGCGACTACCTGCCGATCCAGGGTAAGTTGTGCCTGAACCGTACTTCCTAGTAGCAGAAGTATCCAGGCGATATATAGATGTTTCATAGATATTTACATGTATGAATTACTGAGAACTGTTGAGCAAAGCGAAATCCCGCAAAGCGGGAAAGACCGCGAACGGGGAACTCTCTTAGGGTTTGATCACTGAGAATTGAAATATGCCCTGCGATAAACTTCCAGAACTGTCCCGAAGATATACCAGTAATTTACCTGAAACGCTACTTGAGTAATGACTTCTGATGGACGAACTCACGGGTGTCACCATAGCAGTATAATTTTGGAAAAAATAGTTTTCACCTGTGATGGTGATCTCGTAACGACTAGAGCCGCTATTCCATGTCACCGTAAAGTTGCCACTATTGCTGTTGTAGATGGTTCCACCTGAAGAAATAGTTCCAAAAGCCACGGTGGTTGGAGCCGCAGTAGTCTGTACTGTACCGTCCTCAAATTCGATGCTCTTGAATTCCGCAGAGCCATCTCCATTTACCCGAGCAACAGGGATAGTACCTCGCTGAAATTCAATGAACTGGAATTCATCTGTCATTGAGGTAGGGGGGCCATACATTTCAAGCATATCTGCCTGGCCTGCAACCCTGGCGGAATCAAGTCGCACCCTCATCAGACGGGAAGATTCAAAATCAGACCTGACTTCAAAATTTGTGGCCGGGTTATCTGTGCCCACACCTACATTGCCTGCATCGTAGTAAATTTCTGTTGCACCGTTTTCTTCCCACTTGCTACCCGCCTCAGTTGCAGGTGCCCAGTTGGTTCCGTTGTACTTTAGGACTTCTCCATTCGAAGGGGTTCCCGTTACATTGCCCAATGCATCCAGGTCATGGTTATCCAAACTGGTGGTTTGGTCTGCATTGTACGCCAGGGGGGCTTTGGTGATTTCAGTTGTTCCCATGTTGGTTCCATTTACCACCACTTCCAGGAAAAATGGCCCATTGGACCAATCAATACCCAAAAACTGGGCAGGATTTCCCGCACCCACAGTGGCTGAAAAAAGGCCATAGGCATCTGTGGTGGTATTCACCGTCTCGCTGTAGAGCATGGTGCCAGCAGGAGTTCCCTGACGAATCATGTATTGAACGCCTACGTTTTGGCTCACCACCAAATTACCATTGTCACGTAGCACGCCTTGATGACGAAATCCCAGTCCTGCCTGTCCGAAAAGGGTAGCACCGCATAGTAATGACCATACAATAAAGAAGATAAGTCGTTTCATGTTACTGTCAATTAAATAGGTTTGTTGACAGCTTCATGCGCGGTAAAAATGAAAGGTAACCGGTTAGCGGTAAAGATTTTCTACACACCTATTACCTAAAGCCTAACCCCTAATACCTCGCTATTTCACCCAAAATACCAACGAACATCCGACCTCCAACCGACGGGTAAAAATATCCAGTGGGACAAGGTCTAGTAGCAGCAACTCATTTTCTTCCCGAATATAGCGAGAATGAACGTTTAGCTCATGATTGCCAAAATGGTAGGCCACCCCTCCTCCAGCAAAAATACCATAATTGAATTCACGTAGCTCCACCAAATTAGAATTGGGGATGCCATCAGAAAGGGCTTCTGGACTACGTTTGGCGGTCCACCGCCCCTCTTGGGTTATACCAGAAACGGTTCCGCCTTCCAAGAACACTTTCCATCGGGGTAGGATGGGCTGGTGGTATTGAACGCTTAGCACCAAATCGTAACAGTTGTACCTGAAGGATACGTCTGATGTCGCAGCACTGGCAAAGGGCTCTACCTGTACGTTTTCTGCTTTGAGGTGCTTTTGGTGATGCTCAAATTCGGTCTGGATAAAAATCCGTTCATTGTACCTGAATCGGGTAAATATACCTGCCCCGGGATAACGGGTGACTCCATAGTACTCCGCCAATTCCAGGATCAAATCGTTCGTGGAGGGGAAGGTAACTGCTGTATTCAGGCTCACTTTAGCACCGATGGCTATCGTTCGATAGGGAGCTTTTTCTACTGGGGAAAATGGCACATTTTCCATGCTACCCGGAGACTCACATTCACTCAGCGCACGAAAAATTTTGCATAAGCTTTTTCCGGTATACCGAGCCGGATGGTTGTGCAGGACACGTAGCGCACAGGGGCCCAGGTAGACTGCTAAGAAATCATCCAGGTGCCTGGGGTCAATCAACAAGGTTTTTCCATTGTGATGAACAAAAAATATCCATTCGTCATTTGGCAATTGAAGTTGGTAGAGTTCATGCGGACCTTCCAAAATCCGTTTGGCCAGAAAGTAATGTCGATGAACCGTTACCTGTCGGTAATAGGTATGGTTGGCAAACTTCAAGCTCTGTATCTCGTCCAATGGAAATATCAATGGGGCTTCAAGATGTCCATGTGGCAAAAAGGAAACTCTTTCCTTTTCTGCATTGAACCGAAACTGCCCCAAAAGTGTATCTCCCTGAACAAGGACACAACGCCCTGCCTCAAATCCCGAATACGCATGGCCGGGAAGGCAGGAACAACTAACGATTAAGCAGAGCAGGCGAACAGCAAGGGAAGTAAAAGATTTGTTCATACAAAAAGCTATCAGTGGAAAAAGACTACATGTCCTGATCGGTGGCTGATACTTTTTGTTGTTTGCGCTATGCTGATGGGAAATTGGGTTGTAAAAATCAAGCTTTCACAAAACCACAAATCAATCAATTATAAATAAATCGACTTAATTTTTAACAAATTAATTTAAATACTAACCTTTTATTAACATACCCTAAATATTTTCACCTTCGACTTAACCAATATAAAATCCCTACACTTGCCTCAACTCTACGGGTAATCAGGTCAGAATCGCGAGAAACTACACTTACCGTTCCCGGAATTCCCCGTATGACCCATTCCCCCTCGTCGTAGTAGTATCGCCCTCCTATGAATAGCTCAATGTGCTTTTTTCGGTAAGAAATGTTCAATCCCCCTATTCCACCATATTCCAAGGTACTGGGCTCCACATTTGGGGTACCTAGGTTAGCTGCTTCAGGAGATGGGATTTCCGTAAAATTGTAATCCAAGAGACCTCCCACTCGCATCCCAAGCTCTGCAGAGAAACGGAAATTACCAATTGGGAATCCATATTGAATGATCATCGGTAGGTCCAACCATGCCATTCTCAGGCTGACATCTGAAACAGCAGCCGGCTCATTGAAGGGATATACGTTGATCTGGGTTCCTTCATTTTCTTTTAAGGTGATGCCAGGTTCAAAGGAAAGCCGCATCCGGTCATTCAATCGTGCCCGAATCAAAAATGCCCCGCTGGGCAGGGCAAAATTCTCGTACTCGCCAAAAGAATAATACGTTCCAGGGGGAAATATCAATTCCCCTATATTAGCTCCCCCTCGAAAGCCCAAGGCAATCCAGGGAATATCATCATTCAATTCAAAGATACTCGCCCCATCTTTTTTACTGCTACCAGGCTCTTTGCATTCGTTATAGTTTTCAATGATAGGACCCACACTTTTCAGGTTGTATCTGATCTTTTTTGAGGGCATTACCTCTTTGGCGCATTCACCGGTATAGATGATCAAAAAATCCTTCAGGTTGGTGGGATCTACCAGCATAAACTGCTGTTCATTTTCTATGAATAACAGTTCGTTCCCTGCCCGTTTATACTGATACAACTTTGAAGGCCCATCAACCATTCTTCGGGTAAAAATGCTGTCTCCTTTTAAAATGACTGACCTGAAGAATCCAACAGAATCAATTTGGAAACCGGAAATCTGATCTGGAAAAACGTCTCGGCCCTCCGGATCGTCCTCATTTTTTTTCACAACTACTTTCTCGGCCCAGGATTTATACCTGACAAAGCCTTTCAGCGTATCTCCCTTGAGGTTAATCCAATAACCAGATTGGAAACCACCTTTCTGACCAATTGCCGGGAGGCTAAGCAACAGGCAAAACGAAAACAGTAACATCTTTTGCATCATAGTGAGAGAATTGAGTGGATGATTTGTCCATTTCTGACGGATCGTACCCGAAAGTTAGCAATTGAACGGGAATG
>JBCDIQ010000328.1:0-6744 GCA_039024295.1 Bacteroidota bacterium
TATACTCCGAAAAATGGCCCTACAAAGAATAGCAAAAATGGAGGACAAGATCAGCCTCAAAAAAAGAAGATTCAGAGCTTCAATGAATGAGGAATACCTCCTTAAGGTCATCGGGTTCTAAGTTTGATGCGTTTGCCCTAACATAAGTCAAAAACATCGGCGGAATTAGTATAATTGAGCATACAATACAAAAAACTGACAACCGGACAACGACCACTGAAAACCTAACCCCTCCTACCTTCAAATGATCCCCATTTTCTCCATCAAAAACGTCGCATTTAAGTTCTGGAAAATCCCCGGCTGTAGGTAATCAACCCTGACAAGGTTTGGAACCTTGTCAGGGTTTTTCGATTCAAATAATCCCCATTTTCTCCATCAGGAACGTCGCATTCAAGTTCTGAGAAATCCCGGGCTGGAGTTTGTAGTCAAAGTGCAATTCGTCCCCGTCTATTTCCACCTCAAACCGCATATTCTTGATACGATCTGGAAACTCATTCTGCAGCTTTCCAAGGGCCAAGTCATGGGTTGCAATCAGCCCCATCCCTTTATACTGAACCAATTGGCGAATAAGCCCCATAGAACCATTCTGCTTGTCTTTGGAATTCGTTCCTCGCAACATCTCATCTAAAATAATAAAAAGCCGCTCCCCTTCCCTGAGCCTTTCCACTATCCCCTGTAGCCGAACGAGTTCAGCAAAGAAATAGGACTGGTCATCTTGGAGGGAATCCGTTGTACGAACAGAAGTATACAACCCCATCGGCGAAAACGTAAACGAGGTCGCACAGCAAGGTGCGCCCATCATGCCAAGTACTAGGTTCACCCCAACCGTTCGAAGAAAGGTACTTTTTCCCGCCATATTGGCTCCAGTGATCAGCAGATAGAAACCATCCTGGGCCATTTCCAGGTTGTTATCTACCCGTTTGGTAGGATCCAACAAAGGATGTCCCAGGTTTTCAGCCACCAAGGTGGGAGCTTCTTGAGTAAATCTGGGAAACTGAAACTCAGGTCGATTGTGGGCGTAATTCCCCAAGGAGACCAGTGCATCTACCACAGCAAGTTCTTCCAGCCATTGAACCAGATGATCTTGGTGGCGTAGTTTCCATTTTTCCAATCGCCTCATAATCCACAAATCCCACATAAAAAGCCCATTTAGCACCAAAGCAGCCAGGAAGTTCAACCGGTTGTCAAACTGCTGCATGATCGACGCCAATCGTCCTAAAGCCTCAGAAGCCGTTTCATCTCCGGTCTTCAACTGCTCTTGAACCGAGCTTAACAGCCCAGCAGAAAAGGAAGTCCCTTCCACTAGCTTAATCAACTGGCTGTACTTTGTCAATTCCCGGTACCGCCGATTCAACATGACGTAGGCTTTCTGGGTGTGTGGGAGAAATTGCCTAACCACCACCAAGTGGAGACCAGCATATAATAAAGGTGCATACAAAGGAATAGCTGGAACGCTTGCAGCCGCAAGAATCATCCCGATCAATCCGATGGGCAAGACGATCATCAAGGGCAACAGCCATTTTTTGGATAAGAAATACACCGGCTGTTCCAACCAATTGCTAAATATCTCTGGAGACTCTTCCTGCTTTAGGTTAACCGCCCCCAGGGCCAGGAACCGCTCCACAAAATCTTTTTCTGCTGCCAGATTTTGTACCGCAACCTGCCTGTCCACAATTTTTGACACCTGATGCAAAGGATTCCCAAACCAGTTTCCCAACAGGATATACCCCTGCCGAGTCACCGTTCGATTTATGTATTGAAAAACGGAGCGGGGACCGAATATATCCAAGTCATGGCTAAATCTATGACCGGGCACCTGAAGTTCTGCTCCATCTTCTAGCCCATCCAGGTCATTATTCGATACACGCAATTCCCGTTGATACACGCTCAATAACTGACCAATAAATTTACTCTTCTCATCCAGTCGTTGGTGGTACTTAACCAAAAGCAAAAATCCAATTACTGCTACCGAACTGACCAAAATCCCCATCAGGAAAGCTTGCTGCAACACCCCATAACTCACAGCTGCCCCTGCTACAAACACTCCTAACCGCAGGTAGGAGACTTGATTCGCCCATTTCTCCGCCTGTTCAAAAGACTGTGCTGTTTCCTTCTCTTTCTTTTGATAATACGCCAGAATTTCCTCATTCATGATGTCGAAATAAGGAATTTTCGGTGAGTTTTGATACCTTGAATCATCAAATAGCAACAACCGAGCAAATGAATTTCTTTTTTCGTCTCACAATTATCACAACATTGTCATTTTTTCTGTTTGCTTGCGGAGGAAGTGAAGAGAAATCTGCTACTTCCAGCAGCACTTCAGAAAGCTCAAGCAATGCTGACCAGCCTGAATCTCCCGAAGAAGCCATGAAAATGGCCACGGAAGAAATGCAGAAGGTTTTCAAGGGCGATGGAGCCGAGGTAGAACCTGTTAACTTCAGGGTTCTCAAAGAACTCCTACCGGAAAACATTGCAGGCATTTCACGAACCTCCTCAGAAGGGCAGAAAATTGGGATGATGGGGATTAAGATGTCCAACGCTGAGGGAAAATACCAAGCCGGTGATAGAAGGGCGACAGTTAAAATTACAGATGGAGGGTCTTTATCTGGCCCAATTACTCAGGCTGCCGCTACCTGGTCCCTGGCTGAAATAGACCGCGAATCAGATAGTGAGATTGAACAGACATTTACCTATCGCGATTTTAAGGCCTACAAAAAGTACAATCGAAACACCCAAAGGGCTCAGATTTCGCTGATTGGGTATGGTCGTTTCATTTTTGACGTCAGTATAGAAGGAATAGAGGAAGGGGAAATTGAAACCGTGCTGGAAGAACTCAATCTTTCTGCATTTGAATCCCTTCTGGAGGAGTGAGCAAGAAATGTTAACAGGTTTGCGCATGAACCTGTTTTTTTGAGAAACTTATTTCATTTCCTTCGTATTACAGATAGATGATTTCTCCCTTTTATTGGGCAATTTTTTATGGCAGAAGAAAGATATAGAAGCTCACAACAATTCGACGAAAGATTCGATACTTCCCTGATGTATGACGACATTGAACGGATCAGGGATCGAGAGGAGGCCGTTGAGAAAAATGAAAATGACAAGCTGTCCTTTGCAGGGATGATGGCTCTCATTGCAGGGATCGGTATTGTTGTCTTGGGAACTGTAGGGAACCTAATCCCTCTGGATATCCTGGAATTCCTTTCAGGGGCTCTTCCTGTAGTTGGATTTGGGGCACTTGGATATGGTTTTTATAAAACCCTTAAACTCGCCTTCCGAAAGCGAGACCTGAATTTCCCTGCGTTAAACGTGTCCCGAAAGACCCGCAAACGACCGGATACTCGTGAGGAAGCCAGGCCTAGACCTAACAGTACCTCAGCAGGGGCTACCAGCAGGAGCAGGACCTACCAGCGATCAGAAGCACGAGCACGAAGGCAAGAATCCCGAACCTATCGCAGGAGGCAGGCACGTCGTCAACCCATAAAAAAAAACTTGCAGAGGTCCCGTCAGAATCGCGTGTTTTCCGGAGTCGCAGGCGGTATCGCTGAATATGCAGGCATCTCTCCTGCTTTGGTGAGGTTTGCGTTTATCGCAGGGCTATTTATGTCACAAGGCATGTTCGTTTTTGTGTACCTGCTACTTTCCATCATTCTCCCCACGGAATTTGAGGATTTCCAATTTGACGAAGAGGAAGAAAGAAACAATTAATCCGTTCAATTGATTATTTTTTCTACAAATCAGGCTCTTGTCTGCTTTTGAACAGGAGTCGTTTACCTTCGAAAGATTTTAGCCATGTTTACTGGGATAATTGAACAACAAGGAAAAATTGAATCAGTGGAGGCGACGGGGACCAATCGACACTTTACCCTGGAAGCTTCCTTTGCTGAATCCATAAAAGTAGATCAGAGCATCTCTCATGACGGGGTTTGTCTAACCGTTACGGACATTGAACATCAGGAGCCTGGAAACAAGGTGAGGTACCGGGTTACAGCTGTTGAAGAAACGCTCAAAAAAACCAGCCTAGGCACCTGGGATGCTGGCAAGCAAGTAAACCTGGAGCGCTGCCTGAAGGCGGGAGATCGACTGGATGGCCATTTTGTACAAGGTCACGTAGACACCATCGGGACGGTTGCCGAAGTAGAAACACGGGATGGGTCCTGGATGTACCGGTTTGATTTTCCCCCATCATATGATGCACTTATTGTAGACAGGGGCTCCATCAGCGTGAATGGGGTAAGCCTTACCGTGGCAGAGTCAGGCAGCGGCTATTTCTGGGTAACCATCATTCCTTTCACCTACGAGCATACCAATTTTCAGCACCTTCAAGCTGCCGATCAGGTAAACCTTGAATTTGATATTTTGGGGAAATACCTGCTCAAATCTCAGGGTAAATCTTGGCTCCCAGTTACCGAATCATAAGGCGAAATCGCCAGATAGCATTTTTCTTTTTGATTTCTAGCACGTACAAGCCTGATGCAAGTGGCAAGGGGTTAAATGAATATTCCTGCTGGTTGGCAGACAATGATCCAGTCTGAAGGACCTGCCCCGTAGAAGATACCAATCGTACATTAAAGGCTTCTTGTGTAGGTTGTTCCCATCTGATTTGAACCGCCTGCCCACTCGCTAGTGCTGTGGGAAACACCTTGGGTGTGCTCAAGGCGGCGATTTGAGGCATTTGTGACTTACAAAAGTGCCGCCACGCCAACATAGTTGGGTAAGCATTGGCAAACGCTTGGGTTATCTCTCGAAAATCGGCAAACTCTCCTACCCTATCCCCAGCACCATATGACCAGAAAAAATTCCCTGCGAATCCCTTTAACAAAGTAGCCTCTAGCATCTCAGCTGGGGTTTGTGGGCAACGTTCACATCCCGGCGGGCTTTCTCCTATAAGCAAAGGCTTATCCAATTGCCAATCCCCAACGGACCTGGCTGTAGGATTAAACCAAGGTTCCATCCAAGAAAAATAATGGACGGTGTAAAAATCCAGGTAACCCTCGGGTCCTACACCGGCCTTGCGAAAGGCGTCGTTGCTCCAATAGTTGCCCACAGCAGAAAAGGCATGGGAACTCCATTTCAACGAGGCCGATCCTACCGTGACCTTATCCGGGCTGTGCTGATGGATTACCGTGGCACATGCTCCAACGAACCGCTGCATCTTCTGGGCAGAGACCGTTTGGGCTGTTTTTCCTCCACCAGAAATTTCCATGCTCCACTCCGGCTCATTGATAATTTCCCAGGCCAGCAAGGCACAATGCCCCGCATACCGTTGCACCATGGGTGTTAGCGCGATGTCCAAGTAGCTCTGGAGCTTAGCTGGATCAGTGACCAGGTCTTTATGCAATCCAGCCGTGGTCCCTGCTACATCTCGGTAGTCTTTGAACATGTCAAAGGACCAAAGGGTGGGAATCAATAGAACCTGATGAGCTTCAGCCCGTGCAAACAGGTCGTCGAGGTCTGCCCAAAACCGAGGTTCTACCCCAGTTACGAATCCATTTTTGTCAAATTCTGGACTTCCTCGCCCATCACAATGAATCCAAAACCGGGCAGCATTGATTCCATGGGCGTTTAAATCTGTAAACACTTGCTCAAAGTAAGCCGAATCATAGCCTGCTCCCCATATTTCGTGAGTCCCAAAGTCCCATCCAAAGTTGTTCCAGGGGATGTTGGCCCCATTTAAGAAATAGGGAATGCCTTTGTGCTGGATGTATTGCGCGTGCATGTAAACCGGAAAAAGGGATAACAGCAGGACTACACGGACTTCAAGCCGAATCATTAACTAAATTTCCGCAAATAATCTGGAAGGTTAAAAACAAATGTGTCCACTTGGTATCCCATCCTGGAGGGATGTCTGGGATGGCCTGCTTTGGTCAGCGGACCTCTGTGGAGCCATTTTACTGGTAAACTTGACAGCTGATCAGCAATAAGCTGTAAGCTCCGGATCAGGTAAGGCCGACTTTCAATTTGATTGCCCCATGCAGCCCAAATATAGATGGGGTCAAATGCGGAACAGGCAATTTTAATTTTTGCTGCATTTTCCTGTATGAGCCGGCTTTGTCCTCGCTTGTGAAGGCCCTCCGGCAAGGTGGATCGTTGAGGATACAAATTGAGCATGACCACCCCATCAAATCCATCGTTGCGGGCAAATTGCTGGACCTTAGAAAAGGTAATATCCGATTTTTCGGGGGTGGCCGTACTGGGATTTAAGCCAATAACAAAAAGCGGGTTAGTGGAATATTTCCCCAATACAAACCGCAACCGATCGTTCACATCCGTTTCGTACCAAATTTTTTCTACCAACAAAGTGCTGTTTAAGGGTTAATTTCTCAACTTGCACAACCATGCCTTGATAGATATTCGTTATATCGTTTTAGCCTGATAGTGCCATAATTTACAAAAAACCTCATCCTGTTTTCACTTATTCCCCGCATGAGAATCCCCCTGGCCATTGCGTTGCTGTTGTCCTCAGGCACTTTGTTTGCCGGTGGCATTCAGCTGAACTTGCTGGGCTGCCGTCAGTTGGGAATGGGTCATACCGGGACAGGCATTGCACTTGATGGGGCTAATTTGGTGTTTAACCCAGGCAGTATTGGCTTTTTGCCCAAAAGGGTTTTTCAGGTGGCGGGCCTGCTTTCTGCACCAGCCACTACCTACTTGGCTGCCAGCCCCTCCCCTGACCTCACCCAAATGGAGCCTCGGGTGTTCTCGAATTTTCAGCTATACACCACCTGGAGAAAACGGGATGAA